>JAEZHF010000027.1 GCA_023416745.1 Bacillota bacterium | reverse complement strand
TTTACGGGTAGCAAGTAACAGCTTCTCGCGAGTGCCGGACCGTACCAACGCCCTTTAGGCGTGGCTAGTAAAAAAGGGTTATACCCGTTAAAGAAATACCCCCGGCTAGGCCGGGGGATCATTATTTTTTATACGTTCTTGCCGACGAACCCATTGCGGTGAGGCGAGTATACTGAAAACAGATGGACCAAATGCCCCGCAGCAGACCCGAAGAGGGCATCGGCAACACAGGGCAGAGGCGGACAGCAGGTCTGCCGAACTAAGGGGGAAGAGTTTTGAACGAGGTCGTCAAAGCGGAGAACATAACCAAGCGCTATCATACCTTGGAAGGTGAGATAGAAGTCATCAGGGATCTGTCGCTGTCGGTGTATGAGGGGGAGTTTCTGGCGATGGTGGGGCCGAGCGGCTGCGGCAAGACCACGGTGCTGTCGCTGATCGCCGGTTTGCTTACACCGTCTGGCGGGCGTGTGCTGATTGAGGGCGCGCAAGTCAGCGGACATCACGACAAGGTGGGCTACATGCTGCAGCGGGACCACCTCTTCGAGTGGCGCACCATCGAGGAGAACATCATGCTGGGGCTGCAGGTGAAGCGCAACTGCACGCGTGAGACCCGATCGAAGGCGCTGGCGCTGCTGGACAAATACGGGCTGGGCGATTTCCGCAAGTATCACCCGCAGCAGCTGTCAGGCGGTATGCGCCAGAAGGTGTCGCTGATTCGCACGCTGGCGGTGGACCCGGACATACTGCTGCTGGATGAACCGTTTTCCGCGCTGGACTATCAGACGCGGCTGGTGCTGTCCGGCGAGATCGTGGACATCATCCGCCGCGAGAAGAAGACAGCAGTGCTGGTGACGCACGACATCGCCGAAGCGATATCGATGGCAGACCGGGTGCTGGTGTTATCGCAGCGCCCCGCGAACATCAAAGCGGAGGTGCGCATTGAGCTGGATGAACCTGATGCGTCACCGCTCGAGAAGCGGCAGGCTCCGGGTTTCCGGAAGTACTTTGACGCATTATGGAAGGAGCTGGCCGTTCATGCCGAATAGCAAGAAAATCAAGCGTGCGGCTGCCGTATCGGAGGAGCACGCTCAATATATAAAAAAGATCAGGCGAGACGGCCTGAAGGTGACGCTGCTGCGTGTCGGCATAATGGTTGCGCTCATCGGGCTTTGGGAGCTGTCCGCCGGCCTCAAGTGGATCGATCCGTTCATCATGAGCTCACCGTCGCGTATCGTGAACACCATCGTGTCTCTCTTCAATTCCGGTCAGCTGCTGATGCATATTGGCGTGACGCTGTGGGAGACGGTGATGGGCTTCGTGCTGGGCACGGTGATGGGCATCGGCATCGCAATCATACTGTGGTGGTCGCCCACGGTGCAGAAGACGCTGGACCCGTACCTCGTTGTGCTGAACAGCCTGCCCAAAATTGCGCTCGGGCCTGTCATCATCATCTGGGTGGGCGCGGGGCAAGCGGCCATCATCACGATGGCGCTGCTGATATCCGTCGTCGTTACGGTGATGAGCGTGCTCAGCGGGTTCATGGAGGTGAGCGGCGAGAAGCTGATGCTGATGCGCACGTTCGGCGCGACCAAGATGCAGATGCTGGGTATGGTGATATTGCCGGCCAGCGTCCCGTCCATCATCTCCACCATCAAGATCAACGTGGGCATGACATGGGTGGGCGTGATTGTCGGCGAGTACCTCGTGTCCAAGGCGGGGCTGGGGTATCTCATCGTGTACGGCGGGCAGGTGTTTAAGCTGGACCTCGTGATGGCGAGCATACTGATACTGTCGGTGGTGGCGGTGCTGATGTATCTGGTGGTGGCCTGGGTCGAGAAGCGTTACAATCGGACGCGGTAGCGCGCATCAATTTAGAGAAAGGGCCAAGATCTTGGAGGCGCTGCCTCCACACCACCGCTCAAGGGACGAGTCCCTTGAGAATCCCGCCAGAGAAATGCCGTACGGCATTTCTCTGAAAGTCAGAATTAACAATAATGCATTCCCTTATCTTTTGCTTCTTTTCTTCATGAAAAGAAGCGGGAGCTCGAGGGCAGCGCCCTCGAGGTATTTCGATCAGGCTTCCACGTAAACAACCTGCATCATTAGACCGCGCGCATCCGTCTGCGGGCGCTCAGGGACGGACAGCAGCGGGTGTGTGAGCGACAGTCGAGCGGCTACGGCAAGACAGGCCGCGTCGATCAGGTCGTCCGCTGCGGCCTGTTTCTTTCTGATGCCCGAATGCTCGATGGCGGCGCGGGCGGCGGGAACGAACTGCGACAGTATGGACAGCCGCTTGCGCGCGCCGCCGGATTCGCGCTTTTTCTCCATGACCGGCGCGCCGGACAGCTTCGCGAACACCAGCTCCGGATGGCTCTCGTAAACGCGCGCGCGGTGCTGAGGGTGCGCGGCGAGATATTCGTCCAGCTCGCGAATTTTGGGGATGATGCCGATGGACTGGGCGGACAGCGCCTTGCCCAGTACCGTCTTGTTGACGGCGGAGGCATCCTGTGAATCCGCGTAGACGGCCTGACGGCACGGACGGTTAAACACGCTGGACGCCTTGCCGCGCAGCAGAGCGCGCAGCGTTGCCTCAGGGGTGAGGTCTGCCGCACCCTCCGGGAGGCCGATGGGCATATCGATGAACAGGCGCTCGGCGTCCGCGTGCATCGCCAATACGTCAGAGATATTTTTGTATACGCTAAGCTCCAGACGGTCGCCTGTCAGCACGGCGGCTACCCAGCCGCCCTTACAGCCGTCCACACCCACCACCTTGCGGTTTTCCGTCTCGGCAGCAGGTTCGGACAGCGCGCGGAACAGCCGGATGAATTCGCGGTACACATCCTCCATGTCCCGCAGGCTGTAATCGTGAGCCATGGAGACAAATGGCGCCGTCTTGAACAGTTGTATGCCCATCAGCGCTTCAAACTCTGCGTGCAGCAGTGCGTCGTCCACCGTTTTCACCGCTTCCCATTCGTCGTCCGTCAGGTCGGCAAGGCCGAACCTGCGCATTATCACGCCAAGTATGTTGTCCTCTATCTCCGCAAAACCGGTGAGCTGGTGTTTGACGGGGCGCGGTATGTCCGCGATATATGCCTCCGCCGCGTCATGCAGCAGGCAAGCCAGCTGAAGGCGTTTGTCAAAACCACGGCTCTGCGCCTCCTGCGCGCAGTTGATACAGTGCTGCGCCACCGAATAGAACTGCTTGAAATGGCCGTTGGCGCGCGTCATCAGCGACAGTGAGTGCGCGATGTCCTCGATCAATATCTGCTCGGGGCGGGCGTTCAAGGGGTCCATCAGCATACGGGAATACGTCATGATGCAGTGGCTCGGATAATTCATTTTGTCCTCCGCAAAGCCGCGGGCAGGCTTAGTTCGTTTAAATAGTTTTGGCTTCGCTTATTGATTATACGCTTTCAGCCCCATCACTGCAAATGCACCGCTTGGCCTCATGCGCGAAAAAAGGCAGCTTGTCCGCGAAAGGCGACTAGTTTTGGCGCAAAACCTGTATTTTTATAACAAATCAAAATGCGGCAGCGGACAAGCAGTATATTGTGAGGGCATAGGGGTAGCGTTGTAGGGAGCAATATCTCTTGGGAGGGTAAGATTAATGAAAATTGTCAGAAGAACAGGTGCAGCCTTTTTGTGTTTGGTGCTGATGTTAACGCTGCTGCCCATCACCGCGCTGGCCGCTTCCAGTTCGGTACACATTACAAATGACGGCAGCAAAAACATGTGCCAGAATGAAAAGGTGGCGCAGAGCTTTACGCCCACAAAGAATGGGACGATCGATGCGTTTGACGTTAAGCTCAGACAGTATGCCATATATGGTAAATTCGATGTAAAAATTGAGCTTTGGTCAGCCGGTGCAAACGGATTGCCTGACACCAAGCTGGCAACCACCAACAAGAAGGAGGTTTCCTCCGGTCAATCACTCAGCAGCTGGAATAAATTCACCTTTTCCTCGCCGTATACGGTCACAGCGGGAACCAAGTATGTGATGGTGGTGGATGCCGACGACAATTTCAACGAAATTATGGAAATCAAGTTCGCCGATACGGATACCTACTCGGGCGGGTGCCTCATTGAAAGAGGAAATGGCTGGTGCAACAAAACCACGAAGGATTTGGCTTTCCGGTGCTGGCTGACACCGACGGAATATACGGTGACATTCCTGCCGGGCGATCACGGCGATTTCGACCCGGACGGTGCAGCGGCAGTGCAGACGGTGGAGTATGGCGGTGCGGCCGCAGCGCCCACGGTAGAGCCGGAAGATTATTATGAACATACGGGCTGGAGCGGCACTTTTGACAACGTGACAGGCAACCTCGAGATCACTGCGCTGTATACGCTGGTGAAGCATACCGTCACATTCCTGCCGGGCGATCACGGCGAGTTCGATCCGAACGGGGTCGGGGCTGTGCAGCAGGTGGAGCACGGCGCGGCAGCAACGGCGCCGACAGTGGATGCGGATGAAAATTATGAACATACGGGCTGGAGCGGCGCGTTTGATAACGTAACAGGCGACCTTGAAATCACCGCACAGTATGCGCTGGTCAAGCACGCGGTGACCTTCCTGCCTGGTGACCACGGCACGTTTGATGCTGCCGGTGCGGCAGCGGCTCAGCTGGTGGAGCACGGCGCGCCAGCTGCGGCACCCACGGTGCTCACGGATGAAGGCTATGCGCATACGGGCTGGAGCGCGGATTTCTCCAGCGTAACGCAGCCGCTTACGGTAACGGCACTGTATGAAATATGCGAATATAAGGTGACCTTCAACAGCAACGGCGGCAGCCTCGTAGCGGATGCTGTGGTAGAGTATAACGCGCTGGTCCCCGAGCCGGAGGATCCGGAATGGGATTACCATACATTCAACGGTTGGTATCAGGACGAGACTTTAACGGACAAATGGGACTTCGCAGCGGACAAAATGGGCAGTGCGGATATGACGCTGTATGCCTCGTGGACGCCCGATGCCATCACCAATCTGACCTCCGAATACACGATTTATACCGGTGCGCGCGTGACATGGAGCCCGAAGCCGCCCAACGGCGCGTGGACATGGGACGAGGATTACCTGTCCGCCTCGTTTGACAGCGGCGCGGCGACACTGAATGCTGTCGCCAGCAGCACCGCCACATTCAAAGCGCTCAAGGAAGGCGTAACGTATGTGGTGTATAAAGCCAATGGGTTAACGCACACCATCAAAGTGACGATACTCAAGCCCGAGGTGCCGGTGACGGGGCAGAACGATACGCTGTTCAAGGTGCTGGCCGGGCTGTGCGGAGCGGCGGCTGCCATCGGGCTGCTGCTGATGCTCAAGGACAGACATGCAACATCAAAAACACGCGGATAACCGCACGGGAAACGCGGTTGCAGGCGGATTGCGCGGCAGGCGGCGCATGAAGACTCTGTCGCGCGCGGTGCTGATTGCAGCTGCGGTGCTGGCCGTGGGCGCTGTGGTGACGTATATCCAGCTGGAGAATGCGGGAGTTATGGCTGCCCGGCGGGCGGAGGATCTGCTGGCGCGTGTGGCGGCCACGGCGCAGCCGCAGCAGGAGATGATGGCCGTCGCGCCGCAGGGCGCTGCGGTGACCGAGCCGTCTCAAAAGCGCGTATTGCAGGATATTGACGAAGACCACGCGGTGATCGCCAAGCTCACGATACCAAAGCTGGAGCTGGAGCTGCCCGTGCTAGCCGAATGCAGTGACGCGGCGCTGGAGATTTCGGTCTGCCGCCTGACCGGGCCTTCCGAGCCGGGCGGTACGGGCAACATGGTCATCACCGGACATAATTACCGCAGCGGCGCACATTTTGGCAGACTGGACGAATTGGAGGAAGGCGATACGATAACGCTGATGGACATCTGGGGAAAGCAGTTTTCGTACCGCGTCAGCGAGGTGACGGTGATAAAGCCGGACGACATTGAGGCGCTCGACAAATTTGAGGGAGAATATGCACTTGCACTGCTGACTTGCACGCAGCATGCCAACAGGAGGCTGCTGGTTCGTTGCGTGCCGGAGGGATGAAAGAGTCAGTTTTCGGAGACTCCGTAAAATAAAGAGACGGCGGATGCAAAGCAAGGCGGCATTCGCCGTTTTGCTTTGCATCCGTGAATATGTTTGAATGATTTTAGTCGTTATTCTGATTGTTTTGTAATCAAATTTTGAAAAATGTATGAATTTGCATAATATGTGCTTATATAATATTGTTAATTTATCGTTAAGCGACTATAATAGACAGCACGTACAGTTTAGGACATACAAACACAAAGCAGGAATGATATGAGAAAACGGTTATTCAATAGAATCATGCTGATAAGCTTATCAGCTTTGATGGCGGTATCGATGGCAGGCTGCAGCGTGGAGGCCTCTGCGGAGCCGTCCGGCGGGCTGGTGATATCCGAGGTGGTGAGCTCCAACTCCAATTCGCTGGTGGATTCCATCTACGGACAGCCGGACTGGATTGAGCTTTATAACAATTCCGACAGTGCCATCAATCTGCTGGGCTACTCGATATCCGAGGACGCGAGCAATCAATTTGTCTTTCCGGACATGGAAATCAAGGCGGGCGAATACCTGCTTGTTTACTGCTGCGCACAGCCGGAGGGTGTAGACGCCCAGGTCGTGTGCACCGGCTTCAAGCTGTCCAAAAGCGGCAGCGCTTTGGGGCTTTCTTCGCCGAACGGCGTGATCCAGACGCTCAGCGTGCCCGAGCTGGAGACGGACCTGGCCTGGGGACTGGATGCCTCGGACGGGTCGTACAAGTATTTTATACCCACGCCCGGGAAGGCCAACGATTCCCGCTCGTTTGAATCATTGGAGGAGCTGCAAAACAGCGATACTGTGGCGTTGAAGATCACTGAGGTGCTGCCGGAGAGCATATCTGAGGAGAACCCGTATGGATGGGTGGAGCTGCTCAACGAGGGGGATGAGCCCATTGAGCTGTCCAGCCTGTATATAACCGAAAACCTGTCCAACCTGACCAAGGCGCGCATGCCGGACATCTCGCTTCAGCCGGGTGAATATGTTGTGCTCCGGTTTACCGGGCAGTCGGGCGCTGACGAGCTGCCGTTCAGCATCGGCGCGGGTGAGACAACGCTGGCAGTGGCCAACAGCATGGGCGCCATTGTGGACACGCTGACCTGGGATGCGGATATCGTACAGGGTATTTCCGCCGGGCCGGGCGCAGACAGTACAGTCTATTTCACGCAGCCGACGCCGGGTGCGGCAAACGGTGAAGGTCAGGAAAACGCGGGCTTCGCTGAAACGGTTGGCAAAGTGCGGATCAATGAGCTGCTGATGAACAACACCTTCTCGGCCATAGATGAGGACGGCGAGCGTTCCGCGTGGGTGGAAATATACAATACAACTGACGGTGCGGTGGACCTTGGGGATTACGCACTGTCCGACAACGGCAACCGCCTGCTCAAATGGCGTCTGCCCAGCCGTCAGCTGGAAGCGGGCGGCTATGCGCTGATATTCCTTTCGGGCAAAGACAGAGCGGGCGACGGCGAGCTGCACACCAGCTTCAGACTGGGCGCCGGAGAGACCAAGCTTCATCTGACGCAGGTCAGCACAGGCACTTATGAAGCAGCAGACGTTCCGCAGGAAAACGCTAAAAATGTATCGTACGGGCTTTCTGGCGACGGGACATGGCTCTATTTCCCGCAGCCCACACCGCAGATGCCCAATGACGCACATGGCTTTGCCGAGCTGGCGGCGGCATCCGGCACATCCGTCTCGGGACTGATGATCAACGAGGTGGCGACGGTGAGTACGGCCAAGAGCCAGGGGCTGGACTGGGTGGAGCTGTACAACAACTCAGACAGCGATCTGGACTTGTCCGGCTACTGCCTGTCTGATTCGCGCAAGGACCTGATGAAATGGCCGATCGGTTCCACATCAGTAAAGTCCGGCGGCTATACCGTAATCAAGAATGACTCAAAAGACGGAGAATTGAATATCCGCAACTCCGGCGAAACACTGTATCTCACCAGCCCCGCCGGTGTGGTGCTGGATCAAATCAATACGGGTGTGCTGCGCCCCGGCCTCTCAAGGGGGGTTGTGGGGGACGCGGCGGTGCGTACGATGGGCGTATTTACCAAGCCGACGCCCGGAGCGGCGAACGGCAGCGACACGGTGAGCGGTTACTGTGCCGTTCCTTTTTTTTCTGTGAGGGGCGGCTACCAGACATCGCCGGTATCGCTTGAGATGAGCACGACAACGCCGGACGCCCAGATACATTATACGCTGGACGGTTCGACACCGACGGCAAATTCCGCGGTATACAGCGGTCCTGTCACGATATCATCGTCGCAGACGGTTCGCGCCGTAACAGTCGCTTCAGGCCGTCTGAACAGCGACGAAACGGTGGTCACCTATCTTTTCGCCAAAGAGAAGCATTCCCTGCCGGTGGTCTGCCTGTCGATATCCGAAAGTGACTTCAGTTATGTGAGCGGGAGCAAGACGCGATCCGATGACCGGGAGCGTGCCGGATATGTGGAATACTACGAGGCGGACGGCACACTGGGCGTACGCTTTCCCGCGGGGTTCCGCATCGCGGGCGCGGGTACGCGCACACACCGCCAGAAGTCGATTAACCTGTACCTGCGCGGCGGATACGGGCTGTCCTGTGTCACCTACCCGTTCTTCGAGGACTACGATATCAATACGTTCAAGTCGCTGTCGCTGCGCAACATGGGACAGGATTATGTCGATACTTGCCTGCGCGACGCGTATTTTCATACCATCAGCAACGGAATGAACATACTCAACATGCGGTCCAAATTTGCCGTGGTGTACGTCAACGGCAAGTATTGGGGGCTTTACGAGTTCAAAGAAAACCAGAACGAGGATTATCTGAACGCCAAGTTTGGAATCAATCAGGACGATGTGGAATTCCTGCGTTCCACCAAGTACGCGTACAAGGGCGACAGCAGGCAGATCAATCAGCTGTTCTCCATCGCGGCTAAGAGCAAAAACAGTGACAGCAGCTGGGATGAATACATGTCCAAGATCGACGTGGATTATTTTACGGACTATCTTGTTATGCAGACCTTTATTGGAAACCGGGATTATTATAATCAGAAATACACGCACACAACGGACAACAGCCTCACATGGCGTCCGATGTTCTATGATCTGGATCTTGCGCTGCAGAGTTCAACTTCCGATGCCTGGGCGTTTTTCCGGCCAGGCGGTGTAACGAATACGGACGAGATGGGTAACGTCACGTCGTTCATCGACATGGGTCTGTTCTACGCGCTGTATTGCAATGACGAATGGCGCGGGAAATTCGTGAAGCGTTATGCGGAGCTGCTCAACACCACGTTATCCACCGAGCACGTGCTTAAGGTGTTCGATGAGATGGTCGATTCCATCAAGGACGAAATGCCAAGGCATGTTGAGAAGTGGAACACGCCGTCATCCGTGAGCAGCTGGGAGAAAAACGTGGCGTCGATGAGAACCACGCTGGAAAAACGCCGGTCGCACATCATAAAGGAACTCACAAAGCTCTTTGACCTCTCCAGCGCAGAGGTAAAGGAGCTGTGGCCGAACGGATAATACTGCCGCAGAAAAGCGCCAATGGATAGGGAATTATAGCCCTGCTTGTCTGGCGAAAACACTTATCATGATCAAGCAAACACCACCGACAACAGCGGCGGTGTTTTTTGTTCCTGCTGACCGATAAAAATAATTGGGAAAATGTAAAATATACTTGACAAATTGTAAAGTAGAGCATATATTATGTAGCATAAGGGTAACAAATTGTAAAACAGGAGTGTGCTGGTTATGTCTTATCAGGAAAAGAAAACTATCGTATCGGTTGTGACGGGAGTATTGCTGCTGGCGGCTTATTGTATCTATGCGTTCGGAGGGGCAGTTATGGCTGCCGCGGACGGCCTGAAGGCTTGGGCAGTGACGATACTGATATTCATCGGCATCGGAGTAGTGGCCTCCATCGTTATTCAGATCGTGTTCCACATCCTGCTGTCCGTTTCGATTGCTGTTCGAAAAAAGATACAGGACGGAAAAGTGGATGATAAGGAAGTGGAAAAATCGATCGAGCGGGAAATGGTGGAGGACGAAATGGATAAAATCATCGGACTGAAATCCATGCGGGTTGCTTTCGGCATTGCGGGGATCGGCTTCATTGCGGCGCTGGTATCGCTCGTGCTGAGCTTTTCCCCCGCGGTGATGCTTAACATACTGTTCATCTCGTTCAGCGCCGGAGCGATCATCGAAGGCTTTACACAGCTGTACTATTACAGAAAGGGGGTCTGAAATGGCGGATAAACTGGAAATCACCAACAACATCCGCAAGCTGCGCTTTTTCGCCGATGAGATGACGCAGCAGGAACTGGCGGACAGAGCGGGGGCGTCCCGGCAGACCATCATCGCCGTTGAAGCAGGCAAGTATTCCCCCTCGCTGGAGCTGGCATTCCGGATCGCCGACGCGTTCGGCGTTAAAATAGGGGAAGTATTCGACTATGTCAGGAAAGAGGGTAAATAGGCTGTTATGAAAGCGGTTCTGTACGATAAAACTGTACCCGGTGCGCTGGCGCTGCGGGAGGTGGAAAAGCCCGTACCAAGCGATGGTGAGGTTTTGGTTAGAATACACGCGGTATCGGTGAACGCCGCCGACTACCGCTCCATGAAGATGGGGATCATTCCGAAGCGAAAAATTTTCGGCGCGGATATAGCCGGGCGCGTGGAGGCGGTCGGGAAAAGCGTTGGGCAGTTTGCGGCATGGGATGACGTGTTGGGAGAGATCTCATCATTTGGGTTTGGCGGCTTTGCCGAATACGCGGCCGTTCCCGAAGCGGCGCTGGTCAAAAAGCCTGCCAATGTAACGTTTGAAGTTGCCGCTGCGGTACCGATGGCAGCGGTCACCGCCCTGCAGGCGCTGCGCAATGCCGGTGAGATAAAGCCGGGGCAAAAGGCGCTGATTGTGGGTGCGGGGGGCGGCGTGGGCACGTTCGCCGTTCAGCTGGCGAAGCATTTCGGCGCAGAGGTGACCGCCGTGTGCGGCACCGGGAATCTTGAGCTGATGCGTGCTCTCGGTGCGGACCGTGTGATCGACTATACGCGAGAGGATTTCACCGTCAGCCAAGATCGCTACGACTTGATACTGGCAGTCAACGGAGGCCGGCCGCTCTCCGTCTACAAGCGCGCGTTAAAGCCCGGCGGTATCACCGTCGTGGTGGGCGGTGCGTTGTCGCAGGTCATCAAAGCGATGCTGCTGGGGCCTGTTATGTCGCTCGGAAGCGTAAAGGTCCGCATTTTAGCCGCAAAGCCCAGCACGAAGGATCTGGAGTTTGTTATGAGGTTGGTTGCAGACGGCAGCATCAAGCCCGTTATTGACAGGCGGTATACGTTAAGCGAAACGGCTGAGGCTGTGCGTTACATCGGTGAAGGCCACGCCCGCGGGAAGGCAATCATCAATATTGTTGAGGAGGAAAACTGACATGAGAGCCATTCTGGCGGAGAAATACGGGGGCCCTGATGTTCTGAAAATTCGTGATGTGGCAAAGCCGATGCTAAAAGACAATGAATTGCTGATATGCGTGAAAGCGACTGTGGCCGCCAACGCGGACTGCGCGTTCCGGAAAGGCAGGCCCTTTGTTGCACGTTTCTTCAGCGGTCTGACAAGGCCGCGGCAGATACCCGGCGACGTGCTCTCGGGTGTCGTTGAAGCGGTGGGAAAGGGCGTCACACTGTTTAAGGCTGGCGACGAAGTATACGGATCCTCCGGCACGGCCATGGGCACCAACGCCGAGTATGTTGCGCTGCCAGAAGACGGAGCCATCACCATAAAGCCGGGCAGTATCACGCATGAAGAGGCGGCTGCGATCAGCGAAGGGGCGCTGACGGCGCTGCCTTTCCTGAGGGACAGCGGCAGGATCAAAAAGGTGCTGATTAACGGTGCGTCCGGAGGCGTAGGCGTATACGCGGTGCAGCTCGCGAAATATTTCGGCGCGGAAGTGACCGCCGTTTGCGGTCCGCATAACATGGAGCTGGTCAAATCGCTGGGTGCCGACAAGGTTATCGACTACACGAAGACGGACTTCACCGCAGCGGGCGGGCAGTACGACATCATATTTGACGCGGTGGGCAAAAGCGCGTTCGCGCGGTGCAAGAAAGCGCTGACGCCGCAGGGAGTCTACCTGACAACCGTACCGTCGGCAAGCGCTATGGCCGCGATGCTGTTCTCCGCATCGAACGGGAAGAAGGCGGTTTTCGCGGCAACGGGCCTGCGCAAACCAAGCGACAAGCGGCAGGACCTTGAACTGCTCAATACCGTCATTGAAGCCGGACAGCTGAAAGCGGTGATCAGCCAAACCTTTGCTCTGGAGCAGATGGCTGACGCGCACCGGTACGTGGAGACAGGCCACAAGATTGGCAGCGCGGCTGTCACAGTGAGCCATATCGGTGGGTTTGTGAAATAAGGAGGATTTCGCCGTTGGATGATTCCTATCTGCTGGGTGTGGCTGCAGCTGTCGGGGCGGGAGTGGCTTTTAACCTGGGCATGCTGATACAAAAGCTGGCAGTCATGAAAACGCCTAGAGACAACGGGCTGATGCGCACACTTATCAGAAGTCCATTGTGGCTATGCGGATTTGCCCTGCAGTTCTTCGTCGGCATGCCGCTGAACATGCTGGCGCAGGCCAACATCGGTCCGGCTATAATCCCCGGATTGATGGCTGTCGGGCTTATCGTGTTAGCCATTGGCGCGGTTCGGCTGGCGGGAGAGCCGTTCCGGCCTGCCGATGTGGCCGAGATTGCGCTGGTGATTGCCGCCGTCACTGTCTTCGGGCTCAGCCGTCTGGCCGTGGATATGCGGTCAACTGATATCCATGCCCCAGCTTTTCTTTTACGACTTTGCATTTTAACGGCATTTGTCGCAGCGCTGTCTGCCTTCTGCCATATCCGGCAGAAGGCGGATGAACGTTGGCGCGGTATATTGAGAACGCTGAACGCCGGACTGCTGTTGTCGCAATCCAATCTGTGGCTCAGCATACTCATGGCGCTGCTGTCAAAATGGGGATCGGGTTCATTTGCCGCTGCGGATCTTGTAATCGCCGCCGCTGCGTCTGGCATTGTGTTCGCCGGCAGCATGCTGGGTATCGTGGAGACACAGCGCGCATTCCGGTGCGGCGAGGCATCAAAACTAATTCCCATACAGTACGTCCCGTCGCAGATACTGCCGGTCGTTGCCTATTTCGTGGTGTTCTCCCTCAGTCCGCCAACACCTGCTGCTTTGCCGCTGGCGCTGACAGGGATCGTGCTGGTGATATCCGGCTCTGTCCTGCTGGCTGGCCGCCAGATCGTTGAAAAGGCGGGCGTTGCCGGAGACTGAATATGTGCCGATACTGTAGGCGAATAAGGGTTCATCCATCGTTGACGACAGGGCCGGTACTGTGCTAATATACGTAATCATATTATCATTTTGCATCTAAGCAGTTTGACAGACCCGCTGATATAAGCTAAACCCAAATTGAAACATAACGGAGGGTGCGCCCATGAGTACCGGCAAGCGTCTAGTGTTTCTCGACAACCTGAAGGTTTTATTGATCGCGCTTGTGGTGTTTCACCACGCGGGTCAGGCTTACGGGCCGACGGGCGGCTACTGGGATATCCAGGACCCGTCGCGATTCGCTCTGCTCGGGCCGTTTTTCGCCGTCAACGCCTCATTCTTCATGGCATTATTTTTCTTCATTTCCGCGTACTTCTTTCCGCAGAGCTACGACAAAAAGGGTGCAGGCGCGTTCATTGGGGATAAGCTGATACGCTTTGGCATTCCGGTGCTGATCGGGCTGCTGGTGATCGTCCCTGCGTATCAGTATTTCTCGTTTGAACTGTTCCGCGGCGGGCAGCCCATGGGCTTCTTCGACTATCTGATCAACATCTTCTTTGGTTTCGGCGATAACCCCCATCTGGCCAACATGCCCAACTGGCCGGAGCTGAACTACGGACCGTTCTGGTTTATACTTCACCTGCTGGTATACAGCCTCATCTACGCGCTGTACCGTTTCATCAAGGGTAAGATTATGGCAGGTAAAGCGCCCCGCGAGGTCAGACAGAAAAGCCCTGCCGTTTGGAGCATCATACTGTTTGTCGTCATGGTGACAGGCATCACCGCGGTCATCCGCATCAGGTACCCGATCGACGAGTGGGTGGGCATACTGGGCTTTATACAGGCGGAACCGGCGCATCTGGCGAGTTACGCCTTCATGTTTATCGCAGGTCTGCTCGCGCGGCGGTATGGCTGGCTCACCAACCTGAAGAAAAGCGTGGGATACGTCTTCCTTGGTATCGGAGCCATAATGGGTATACTGCTTTTCGTGCTGTATGGCGTAAACGGCGGGTATCCGCAGGAACTGAGGAGCGCCTGGGTTTTGTATGACACACCGATGGGCATCGCCCTTTGCATCGGCTTTATCGTACTGGCACGGGAGAAGCTGAACACTGAAACAAAGCTTTGGTCCTATCTCTCGGGTAACGCTTTTACGGTCTATATTCTGCAACAGCCCGTCCTGGTGCTGTTGCAGGCGGCGTTGCTGCCGGTGCCGCTGAACGGACTGTTTAAGTTCTTGATCACAGGTACGGCTGCGTTCGTCATATGCAACCTGCTGGCGACGCTGATACGCAAATTACGCTTTGTCAGGCGCGTTCTGGGGTAAAACCGCCGCTGTCTGCCAGCCCAAAACTAACCATATTGGAAAAGAGCTGACTGAAACACAGCTCTTTTTTGCATACGCTGAATCAACCAAATCGGCGGCAGGGCATAATAACCGTGAGGTGATGATTAACATGTCCAAACAGAAAAAATGGATGGAACAGCAGGAAACAGCGGATGAGCTGGAAATGACCAGCGGCGGCGTCGCGCCCGAGAACAAGAGCCACGGCCGCAACACGAAAACCAAGAAGCAGGTCAGATAACATGGGTAAGAGCAACAAGATGAAGAGCACAAGCAACAACAAGCGGGACGACGGCACTTTCCGGTCCAAGAAGGTGAAGCACGATCCGCAGGACGAGAGCGCCCGGGCCGTTTTTGGCCGGGACAAGCATTGATTGACGCAAACCTGTGATGCCGCCGGCGCAATGCCGGCGGACCACGCCAAACCCAAAACCCTCTTCCGTTTGATTTCATGCTACAGATACAACTAAAAGAGGAAAACTGGCGCAAGCCGGAGAAGAGTTAGCTGTACACAAGATTGACGGTTTTGCATTCACGCCTATCCGACCGGACGGGCTATGCAATATCTGAAATGTGCGCAGACTTATTCAGCGAGGTGATTTCATGTCACATTACATCAGGGACGGCATAATGGGGCTGGCCGTTGCGGACGCGCTGGGCGTGCCGGTGGAATTCCGCAGCCGCCGCGAGCTTAAAGCCCATCCGGTGACGGATATGCGCGGTTACGGCACTTATAACCAGCCCAAGGGGACATGGTCGGACGATACCAGCATGACGCTGTGCGCCGCGGACAGCCTGGCGAACGGCCTTGATTTTGCCGACATGATGGAGCGGTTCCGGCGCTGGGCAGAAGAAGGCGAATACACGCCGTTTGGGCAGGCTTTCGATGTCGGAGGCGCGACGTCGCGGGCAGTGGGCCGCTACTGCGGCGGCACGGAGCCTCTGTGCTGCGGCGGCTGCGCAGAGCATGACTGCGGCAACGGTTCGCTGATGCGGGCGCTGCCCACCGCCTTTTTTCTGTTCAACAGATACGGCACGGATATCGCTTCTGAAGAATGCATGGATATTGTGCATCAGGCCTCTTCACTGACCCACAGCCATCCGCGCTGCCATGTCGCGTGCGGCATCTATACGCATACGGCGGTGCGGCTGATAGATGGTGACAGCGTGAGCGACGCCATCAGGCAAGGTGCGGCGTACGCAGCGGCTTATTACGAACACACCGCGGCACACAAAAGTGAACTCAGCTGCTTCAGCCGGGTTCTGGACGGCGGCCTTGCTGCGCTGGTCGAGGATGATATCAGGAGCAGCGGCTACGTGGTGGACACGCTGGAGGCTGCCTTCTGGTGCCTGCTGACCACGGCATCCTATAGCGCGTGCGTGCTCAAAGCGGTTAATCTCGGAGAGGACACGGACACCGTTGCGGCGGTCGCCGGCGGACTGGCCGGGCTCTGTTATCGCGAAAGCGGCATACCTCAGGAGTGGCGGGACGCACTGCAGAGCAGGAATATGATCGATGCCGTATGTATCCGTCTGCGGGATGGCTTGAGCAAATGAGAAGAGAACACCGAACAGGCTGATTTTGTAAATTGTGGCGCTGTGTCTATGGACAGGGGGAAGACTTTGTGATATTATCAATTAAAATATCGAAACCGGTTTCGAAGGTGAAATCATGGCAACAATATATGATATAGCCAAATCCTGCGGGTTATCTCCCGCCACGGTATCCAAGGCGCTAAGCGGAGCTCCCGATGTCAGTGTGAGCACAAGAAACAAGGTTCGGCAGGCGGCCAGCTTGCTGGATTATATTCCTGACGGCCGCGCCAAAGGCCTCAGCCAGAACCGCACATGGACGATCTGTGTGCTGTGCCAAGACGGGTCTGAGATGGGGTTGCGCCATTATCTGTTCGCGGGCATCATCGAGAGCTTTAAAAGCGTGGTGGAACGGCACGGTTACGACATCGTATTCATATCCAACCAGGTGGGCAAGATGGGGCTCAGCTATTACGGTCACTGCCGCTACCGGAAAGCGGACGGTGTCTTTATTGTGAACTCCAACCATGCGTCGAAGGAAACAACCGAGCTGATGGAAAGCGACCTGCCCAAGATCGCCATAGACTATTCGGACGCGTCCATCGCCTGTGTGATGACGGACTGCGACAAAAGCATGTCGCTGTTGTACAACCATCTGTATGGTCTCGGACACCGTCGCATAGTATATATGCACGGAGAAGACAAATACATCACCCGCGCGCGCATTAAAAGCCTGGAAAAAGCGATGTCACTCAGAGCACAGCGGCTGGAGCCGGGCGATCTGATAGAATCCAGATACTATTCCCTTGAGGGAGGATACCGGTCGATGCGGGAGCTGCTGAAGCGCAGCGAGCGGCCTACCGCCGTGATCGCAAGCGACGACTACAGCGCAATAGGCGCCATCAAAGCGGTGCAGGATGCCGGGCTTTCCGTGCCGGGCGATGTCTCAATTGTGGGGTTTGACGGTATCGAGATTACCCAGCTGTTTACCCCGCGGCTCACGACCATCCGTCAGGACACCACCGGCATGGGGGCGAAAGCGGCTGAGTGTCTGATCAAGCAGATACTCCGTCTGGGCAGCAGCAATGAGCCGGAGAATATTATATTGGAACCGCAGCTGTTGATCGGCAGCAGCTGCAGGCATATCGGTCAGGAGCGTGAATAATGGAAAAACACAGAAACCCGGAACTGACCCCTCAGGAGAGGGCGGAGGCGATAGTATCACTGATGACGGCGGAGGAGAAGGCAGGGCAGCTTCGCTATGATTCCATCGCGGTGGAGCGTTTGGGGCTGCCCGAATACAACTGGTGGAACGAGACGCTGCACGGCGTCGCGAGGGCCGGTACGGCCACAATGTTCCCGCAGGCCATCGCGCTGGCGGCCATGTTCGACGATGGCTTATTGTTTCAAGTGGCGCGGGTCTGCGCGCTGGAAACACGCGCGAAATACAACGCGAGCCGCAAACAAGGCGACCGGGACATCTACAAGGGGCTGACGATGTGGACGCCCAACATCAACATATTCCGCGATCCGCGCTGGGGACGCGGTCAGGAGACGTACGGAGAATGCCCGTATCTGACGGCGCGGCTGGGTGTGGCTTTTGTGAAGGGGCTGCAGGGCAACGGCAAGTACCTGATGGCAGCGGCGTGCGCCAAGCACTATGCGGGACACAGCGGACCCGAGGCGACGCGGCACAGCTTCAATGCCGTCATTTCCGAAAAGGATCTGAATGAGACGTATCTGCCCGCGTTTGAAGCGCTGGTCACAGAAGCGCGCGTGGAGGGCGTGATGGGCGCATACAACCGGCTGAACGGCGAACCCGCCTGCGCCAGCCGGTATCTGATGGGCAAGCTGAATGAGTGGGGCTTTAACGGCTACTTCGTTTCCGACTGCTGGGCGATACGCGATTTTCACACGCACCACATGGTGACCGCGACCGCACCCGAATCCGCCGCTGTGGCGCTCAAAGCGGGCTGCGACTGCAACTGCGGCAACACGTATCTGCAGCTGCTGGTGGCGCTGAAGGAAGGGCTGATCTCGGAAGACGACCTGACGCGTTCCGCCGTGCGTCTGATGCGCACAAGAGCACGGCTGGGCATGCTGGACGATGCCTGCGAGTATGACACTATCGGCTACGAGGTGGTGAGCTGCCCCGAGCATAAGGCGCTGTCGCTGGAATGCGCACACAAGTCCATGGTGCTGCTGAAAAACGACGGGCTGCTGCCGCTGAATCGTCATGCACTAAAATCCATCGGCGTGATCGGTCCCAATGCGGCCAGCATCGACGCGCTCCGAGGCAACTACTATGGCACAGCCGACGAATACGTCACCTTCCTCGACGGCATCCGCGCGGCTTTTGACGGGCGTGTGTACTACGCGGAGGGCTGTCATCTGTTCAAGGATCAGCTGCAGCCGCTGTCGCAGCCGGGCGACGGCTATGCGGAGGCGGTGACGGTGGCAGAGCACTCCGACGTGGTGGTGCTGTGCGTGGGGCTGGATGCCACGATTGAGGGCGAGGAAGGCGACACGGGCAACGCATTCGCTTCGGGCGACAAGCCGGATCTGCAGCTGCCAGCCAGCCAGCGGACATTGATTGAGAAGGTGCTGGCCGTGGGCAAGCCGACCGTGGTGGTGGTGGCATGCGGCAGTGCGGTAAACGCACAAGCGGATGCCGCGAACGCTGTGATACATGCGTGGTATCCGGGGCAGCTGGGCGGCCGGGCGCTGGCTGACATACTGTTTGGTGTGGTTTCCCCGTCGGGCAAGCTGCCGGTCACGTTCTACGAAACCGCTGAGCTGCTACCGCCGTTCGACGATTATTCCATGAACAACCGCACCTACCGTTACGCGCAGAACAACGTACTGTATCCGTTCGGCTACGGGCTGACGTATTCAAAGGTGGTCTGCCGCGACCTGCATTACGATGCTGCAGCAGATACCGCCGTTTTCACCGCGGAAAACACGGGCGGCTATGATACCGACGAGGTCTTTCAGCTGTACATCCAAGACAATGAGTCCCGGTGGGCTGTGAGCAATCACAATCTTTGCGGCTTTAAGCGGATGCACCTGAAAAAGGATGAGGTCGTGAGCGTGGTCATGGCGCTGCCGCCGGGCGCTTTCGAGGTGGTGGATGATTCTGGGCGGCGTTTTGTGGACAGCGGCCGCTTCACGCTGTACGCAGGCGTCAGCCAGCCTGACCCTTTGAGCTTCAGGTTGACAGGCCTGAAATGTGCGCAGACAGATATCATGATATGAGACCAAGTGTGTCATAACAATACACAGGGGACATTTAGCGGACGGGTGCGCCGTATGCCGGTGCACCTTATTGACAATATTATACGGATTTATTTTACCATCATAAGTAAAATATGTGCTTTTGAACAGCCGTATGGGTAAAAATAATACGTTGAGTGGTAATGATATAACATTTACTGTATTTCCTTTAACTTATACAATCATATCATCCCTATTACAATTAAGGAGGATGGTTAAGCCATGAAAAAGGTCATTGCTTTATTGCTGGCACTGCTTATTATCATTCCGCTGACCGCGTGCGGAACACCGCAGGAAACCCCGGCCACTGATGCTCCGGCAGCAGAGGACAAAACGGCGGCTCCCACTGAGGAAGATCCGGCACTCGAAGCGCCGGAAGGCGAACAGATCACGCTGACGCTGTGGAGCATCGCGACGGAAAGCGACAACTACTATCAGCCGTATCTCAAAGCGATTGCTGACTACGAAGAGGCTCATCCCAATGTCAAGATCGAGTATGAGACCTTCGAAAACGAATCGTACAAGACCAAGCTGAAATCAGCTGTCGCAGCCAACGAGCTTCCGGACATCTTCTTCACCTGGGGCGGCGGGTTCTCCCAGTCCTTTGTCGATGCAGAGCGCATACTGTCCGTTGACGACGTGTATCCGAAATTCGCCGACGCTCTGCCGGAGGTTATGCTCTCCAACCTGACCTATGGCGGCAAGAAATACGGTTCTGTATACACGATGAACGTCTCTATGCTGTTCTACAACAAGGACATGTTTGAACAGTACGGCCTCAAAGCCCCCACCACGTTTGATGAGCTCGTCAGCGTCTGCCAGAAGTTCATCGACAACGGTATCGTTCCGTTCGGCATCAGCGCGAAGGACATCTGGAACCTGGCGATGACGCACGACGCGCTGACGCTCAAGTCCGTGGGCCCCGACAACCTGTACAAATGCCTGACCAAGGATGGGGTCAGCTACAATTCGCCTGACTTCGTTGACGCGTCTTCAAAGTTTGCTCAGCTCGTCAGCATGGGCGCATACAGCGATGACGCCATTGCGTTGAACAACGACGAAGCCACGCAGACCTTCTACGACGGCAAAGAGCCCATGTACATCACGGGCAGCTGGATGGTCAGCGACTTTTATACCAAAGCGCCCAACGCTGATGCCTTTGGCTGCGTGCCGATTCCCGTGCTGAACTCCAGCAACGCGAAGATCACAGACTTCATGGGCGGCCCGTCCGACTCGCTGATGGTATCGGCTTCCACCAAGTATCCCACTGAGGCTGCTGAAGCCATGTTCGAGATTTCCAAGAACATCTCCAAGTATGCTTACCTCTCCGGCAGCGGTATTGCCGCATGGCAGGTGGACTACGACGCCGGCGAAGTGAGAGCGCAGACACAGGAAATCGCCGCTCTGGTGCAGGATGCCACCTCTTTCACGCTTTGGTTCGATACGCTGATGGAAGCGGAGGATGCCGGTGTGTATCTCGAAAACCTGCAGCTGCTCTATCTGGGAGACATCACGCCTCAGGAATTCGTTGAAACCATGGCCGGTCAGCTGGGCGTGTAGTTGGAACAATTATAAGATAAAAAATTGTAAGCGTTACGCAGCGGCCTCGCCGGGCATCACCGGGAGGCCGCTGCACTAAGACGTTATTTATACAGGGAAGGAATGCCTCATGAATAGGATATACAGAAACAAACCGGCCATAATTTTGTTTCTATTTCCAGCGGTGCTTCTGTTTGTCGGCATTATCATTATTCCGATACTCATGTCCGGTTATTACAGCCTGCACGACTGGGATGGTATGTCGGATATGGAGTTTATCGGGCTGGACAACTATGTTGAGCTCTTCACGAACAAAACCGTAAACTTCCCTCAGGCGCTTCTTAACGCGGTCATATACATGCTCGCGTCCGTTCTGATACAGCTGCCGTTTTCACTGCTGCTGGCTCTGCTGCTGGCCAAGGGGAGGCGTGGGAGCCGCATGTTCCTTTCGGTATATTTCATCCCCGTGCTGCTGTCGACTGTGGTGATCGGCCAGCTGTGGCTGAAGATTTACAACCCTGAATACGGGCTTATCAATATGGGCCTCAATGCAGCGGGGCTGGAATCCTGGACAACGGCCTGGCTCGGCAACAGGGATACGGCACTGATCGCAGCTTTCATACCAACGCTGTGGCAGTTCACCGGATACCATATGCTGCTGATGTATGCGGGTATCCAAGGCGTGCCCAACGAGATCAAGGAAGCGGCGCTGATAGACGGTGCCACGGAGTCCCAGGTCAACAGAAAGATCATCATACCGATGATAAAGCCGGTGCTGCGCGTCTGCCTGATCATCTCCGTCACAGGTTCACTCAAGATATTCGATATGATCTATATACTGACCGGCGGAGGACCGGCCCGTGCCACTGAAGTGCCCAGTACCCTGCTATACTCCCGCATGTTTTTAAGAAACCAGTACGGGCTGGGAAGTGCGATCGCCATACTGCTCATTATACTGTGCATGGTGCTGGCGATCGTCATCAGAAAATCATACAAAACGGAGGTGGACTAAGTGCTGCAGCAGCTGTTCAAGCCGGATACCAACCATATCAGAATGCCGAAGAAATACCTCACCAAGGAAGCACTTGTTTATGTGCTGCTGATCGTCTGGTTTATCATCAACATATTCCCGCTGTACTGGATGTTCACCTTTTCATTGAAGAGCAACGCGGAGATTTTTGGTGAAAACGTGATCGGACTTCCGAATAACTGGCTGTGGTCTAATTATGAAACCGTTCTGGGCGTGCATAATCTGGGCGGATTTTTCCTCAACAGCATCATCGTGACCGGCGCGACGATCTTGCTGACGACAATCATCGGCATGATGGCGGCCTTTGCGCTGTCACGAATGGTCTGGAAGGGGCGCAAGGTTGCCAACCATTTCGTGATACTCGGCATGACGATACCGATCCATGCGTCAATTCTGCCCATTTTTATTGTACTTTCCAAGCTGGGTATGCTAAACTCATATCAATCGCTTATCGTGCCCTATACGGCGTTCGCGCTGGCTGTGGCCATACTTATTTTCATCGGCTTCATGCAGGAGATACCCCGGGAACTGGACGAAGCAGCCTGCATCGACGGATGCGGCGTTTGGCGTATATTCATACATGTTATATTTCCAATGATGCGCCCCTCCATTGCCACAGTGGGTATATTTACGTTTATCCAGGCATGGAATGAACTGATGTTTGCGGTGATATTCATCAGCAAATCCGAATTTCGCACACTGACCGTGGGCATACAGACGTTATCCGGTTCGTACACGAGGGATTGGGGCCCGATCGGCGCTTCGCTGGTGATGGCCACCTTCCCGATGCTGCTCATGTATATCTTCTTAAGCAGGAAGATTCACGAGAGTGTGAGTGCCGGTGCTATCAAGGGCTAAAGGCTCGTTTTCACACTGACATGCTGCAGGCGCGGATATATTTCGGTCGCGCCTGCCCAGCCATGTTTGCTTATTTCGCTGTATACCGCACCGAGGCCGGAAATAATTATGCATACTGCATGACTTGTTGGAGATCGCCCCGCATGAGAGCATTGATTCAGTCAGTCAAGTCAAAACATAAGGAACACTCCCTAAAAAGCAAGACCTGGCGGTTTTTTCTGTTATTGTTCTCGGTTTTCTGCGTGATCTTCACAGTGTCATATGTTGTTATCATGGTGCGTGCTTCCATTGACAATGCGGTGTCGAACAGCGAGACGGCGATGACCAACCTCAGCAGCAGCATTAAATACAACTTTGACCGGTACAAAGAGATGTCCCGTCTGATTATGCTCAACAAACCGGTCGTGGGTTTTGGGACGAGCGCGACCTACAACCCGCCCACCGG
>JAEZHF010000009.1 GCA_023416745.1 Bacillota bacterium | reverse complement strand
GGAAATTGCTATGATAATGCGATGACCGAAAACTTCTTCAGCATTCTGAAGGTTGAGTGTATCCGTCGGCACAAACCGAAGACGATCAATGAGGCTCGACTCTTGATTCAGAACTATATCCACTTCTTTAACCATGAGCGTATCCAGCTCAAATCAAAACTGACGCCGCTTGAAAAACGACGCCAGTCGGCTTAATCTTATGAATTCCTGCGACAGGACTCTTTATCCGTGGCTACTCGGCAGGGTTCAGTCCAGATCCGAAGGGCCTTATGATTGTTTGCGGTCTATTTGATTTCGATGAAGAATATCTCCGCCTTGCGGGAGGCCACCACGATGGTGTTGCCGTATACCGCCGGCGTGGCTTCAAAGTTGTGAGGCTTGTCGTCGCCGTCCTCCAGTGTCACCTTGGCCACCTCGGCGCCTGTCGCGCCGTCGATCAGCGCCACATCGCCCCCGCGGTCACATTGCACGATATAACCCTTGCCGTCGTCGGTATATACCGGCACCGGCGATGACGGCGACCATCCGTCTATTCCCATGTCATATTTCCACTTCTCTTCGCCCGTCTCCTTGTCCAGCGCCACCAGATAGCTGGTCGTGGACTCGCCCTTCACCGCCGCCGTCACATTGTAGATGATCAGGCCTTCCATGCTGGTGCCGTCGCGGCCCAGCACCGGAGAAGCCAGCACGCCGCCGTCCACCCGGTCGTTGGACGCCACTTCATATTCGGTTGTCCAGAGTATCTCTCCCGTCAGCGCGTCGATCTTGCGGGCGTATGCTGGGCCGGTATCGCCCAGCGGCCGCACCAGCTCATCATATTCGCAGCCGGTGTACAGATATAGCTTCTGGTTCGGGATGTCCTCCTCCAGCACCATCGACACGTCGCTGTCGTCGTCCAGATTGTTTGCATAGATGAGCGACATCGTATTGAGGTCCACACATTGCAGTATACCGGCGTTATCCGTGAAGAACAGATAGTTGCGCCAGCCGACCGCTGAGTTTTCCATACCCCAGCGCCCGGATGAGTCCGCGTTCTTGTTATGGTCGGACGTGTAGCGGTACTTGACCATCGGACCGGGGTTCATCGTGACCTTGCCCGTTTCGGTGTCATACGTTGTGTTCAGCTTAATCGTATACAGTATACCGTTCTCACCCGGCTCGATCAGCGTATCCGATTCCGCATCGATTAGCGCGCTGGAATCATAAGCCTGCCATTTGCGGTGCGCAAACGGATCGGCGGAAGCCGCACCGAACTTATACAGCTCTTTGTTGTCCGTCAGGCTGTATATGCGGAAATACATGTCGTCGCAGTCATTGGCGTCACCGTCCGACTGCAGGCCTTGCCCCACGTAGATGATGGGCCAGCCGCGCGGATCCAGAGTGGGCGTCCCTTTGGTGGGCGCGCCGATGTCAATGAAGTCGCGCGTCTTCTTGCCGGAGGACAGCTCCATAAAGTAGATTCGGCCGTCCAGCGTTGCGTAGATAACTTCCGTGAAACCATCCTTGCTTCGGAACTCCTCCTTCAGCGATGTCATTTTGGCACGCGTTTCCGCCGGCCACGTGACGATCAGAGGCTGGCCTGTCCAGGCCGCACCGCCCCAGTTGCCGATATAGCTGGTCTTCTTCTCATAGTCCTTGACTTCCAGCTTGTTTTCGGACAACGTCACAGTGCCCCAGCTGGGCGCGTTCCGGTAGTTGTTACCGCGGAAGCCTATAATGCCCTCCAGCGCGGTATATTCGGCACCGGTGCCGAAGCTGATGGGATCCGGCCGCGTATAGGAAGTCACTGTCGCGCCATCCGCCATGATTTCATATGTCACGCCCACCTTCGTGGGATCGGTATTCTCTGTGGCCTTTGGCACAAGCTCGGTTGACATCGACGGTGCGGGTGTCGGCGTCGGTTCCGCAGTCTGTGTCGGCTCATCCGACGGCAGTGTTACCGTTGAATCGGGCGGCGTCAGCTGTGCTGAATCGCTGGGCGGCGCGGAGCTGCCCGGGGTGTCAGTGATCGCCTGCACGATAAAAAATATGCCCACAGCAAGCGCGACCACAAGCAGCCCGATAATGATGAAAAACCGGGTTTTCACCGTCCTTCTGACTCTTCGCCTTCTTGCGTAGTACTTTTTCTTCATTTGCTGAACCTTTCCATTGGTTATTCCACCACTAAAATAATCTTTATTATACTATAAAAGAACCAAACATGACAGTCCAAATTATTCTGTTGCTTCTTTAGCCCTTTCAGCGCAGAAAACGCTGGCCAGCCTAGGCTTGTCAAATTCAATCATAAAGCGATCGCATTTGCATAGCAGCAGATAGTATATGTTGAGTCCGCATCCTTCCAGCGACTCGTAGTTGCCCATGCCCTTCGAGATGATGATATCCGCGTTCTCAATCAGTTCGCGTGCCTCCTGCGAGATCCGCGGCAGTACCGTACCCGGCAAATCATCGCCGTTGCTGATGACAGGTATCAGCTTATCAAGGCCCACCTCGCGGGCATCCGCCATCGTCACGTCATTGTACGCAGGCTTTCCCCGAACGATGCCGGTGATGTTCAGCGACGGATACAACTGTTTCATCGTGGTGATGCATGTCTTGTCAAACACAACCTCACCGCAATTGTCGAAAATATAAGCCAGCGACCGCGCTTTCCCGATATCCAGCCGGAACCGCTTAAAAACCTCCCCTAAATCGATGCCCGGTGCAGCCTCGATCAGCTCTGACAGCTTCTCCATGCTAACGCCTGCCGACGTGCCGAAGTCAATATAATTTCCCGCCATTGCGTACTGCAGCGCCCGGTACAGCTTATCGTCCGCCGTGTTGATATGAGCGGTTATGCTGTCCTCCATCCGCAGTATTGACTGATTGTATTCGTGTTTTTCTTCCTCAAACAGGTCATCCTTTCCCGCCTCGCGCGCCACCAGCTTGAGCAGCTCTCCATTGAGAAGCGGTGCCAGCGTCTCGTTGTTTGACTCGCCAATTGCAGCACACACCCTGCGCAAAAAAGGCATGCGCCTTTTCTCGTCTCCCACAAAGCGCATATAATACTTGTCCATCTGGTTCACGACGCAGTAGACGCATTCCGATGACATTTCCATCCGAAAAAACCTTTCCCGAGCTTATCAGCTCATTGCCTGAGGCTCCCAAATCTATTATCGACAGGCCGAAGTCATAAAAGGGTCATGCCGTTTATTCCTGTTCTTGTTTCGCAGTCTGTTCTGCCTGCGACGTATAGATCGCGCCCCGGGTGGTATACGGCTCCAGCTCATTCAGATAGCTCTCGCCCAGCTCATACCACGGTGCGGGATAGTACTGTACGAGCAGCGCTTCATCCGGCATGAACAGCTGGTGATCGCCCATGTTTTCCGAACAACGCGACAACCCCTGCTCCTTCATCTGCGCAATCAGCGCCGCTATGCCATTCTTGCGCGCATCGGTATCCGCCGTGAAGGTGCGCGTCACCGCCGTCACCACCGGCGGTATGCTGCCTCTCGTATCTTCCAGATACTGCAGCGCATACTCAATTGCGGTCATACCAGTAAACGCGGTGTCCTCCACTGTCTGGGCAAACTGCCCATACCATACGCCGGTGAGCCCTTCCTTCGTGCCACCCGCCGTCCAGATTGCACCCAGCAGCTCCGTTCGGTCGTAGTTCAACACCGCCTGAAGCACCTGGAGCGCCGCCGCGTCGTCCGCCGCCACGATGCCATCCAGATCACCCTGGCGGAACGCCTTCAGTATATTAACCGCGGCCGCATACGTCGCCGCGTCGTCGCCGCCCGCCATGCTGCACACTACGCGCAGCTTGTCATGTCCGGCCAGCGTACGCCTCAGCCCCTTTGAGCGCATCACCGACGCCTCATCGCTCACCACGCCCGCCAGTTCCGCGATATTGCCGCGCGGCTCGCCGTATTTGTTCGTCATCGCCTGCACGATGGATATGCCGTTCAGCACACCCACGAGATACTCGTCCCGCACAATGGCACACACATAACCACCCTGCCCGGGCTCGGCATCCAGCCGGTTTCCCATCGAAATGTACGGCATGCTCTGTTGTTCGCACAGTTCATCCACCTCGGAAAGCGCATCAGCCGCAGGCTCTATGATCAGCAGCTCAACGCCGGACGACAGCAGCGTTTGCGCCGCGCTTTTCTGTCCGGCAGCATCAGCGCATTTTTGCGCTGTTATCTTCACGCCAAAGCGTTCCTTATACAATGAAATGATTGCCTGCAGACCGTCCCAATCCGCCCCCTCGCCGACGATGATGCCGATATGGTGCGTTTGCTCAGGGATAAAGGATTCCGAAAGCCCCGGCAGAAAGTCTGACGGTATATCTGTCACCGGCTCCGGCTTTGGCTCCGGCGTTGGAGACATGACCGGCGCTTCAGTCACCGTAACGGTTGGCGGTGTGTTGTCAGCCGTGGGATCGCACGCTCCCATAACCATTATAACAGCCGCCAGCAGCGCAATCAAACCTTTCAGTTTTCGATTCATCCGTCCATCCCCCAAAATCCCTGTCTGTTTCTTTTTCGAATAGAATACCACAATGAAACTCAAAACGCTACATTTTTGGACCCCGGCGCTGTTAAGTCCTTTCTCAATAAACCCGTATATCAGGCATCTCTCTTGTGTTATAATACGGAATAAGTTCATCATAGGGAGGTCCTTGGAAATGAAGGCGGAGGTTCTGTGCATCGGAACGGAAATACTGCTGGGGGACATCGTCAACACCAACGGCGCATTTATCGCGCAGCAGCTGGCATCCCTCGGCATCGACATCTATCACCAGTCTGTGGTGGGAGACAATCCCGGCAGGCTGGCAGACAGCTTAAAACTCGCACTCAGCCGCGCGGATATCGTCATCACGACAGGCGGCCTCGGTCCCACATACGACGACGTGACCAAGAACACGGTGGCGGACCACTTCGGTCTCGGTATGGAGATGCACGCGCCGTCCGTGCGTAAGATCGAAGCGCTGTTTGAAAACCGGGGCATCAAAATGACGCCCAACAATCTGCTTCAGGCGCAGGTGCCCGCGGGTTCCACGGTGTTCTTCAACGACACCGGCTTCGCGCCCGGCATTGCGGTAGAGAAGGACGGCAAAACGGTGATTATGCTGCCCGGCCCCCCCGGAGAAATGCGCCCGATGTTCAAAAATAGGGTTGTGCCGTTTTTGGAGAAATACACGGGTTCTACCATCCGTTCGCGGACGTTGTTCATATTCGGCATGGGTGAGTCGCAGGTGGAAGACACGCTGCGTGACATGATGACCGCATCAACCAACCCCACCATCGCGCCTTATGCCAAACAAGGCGAGGTGCAGGTGCGAGTCAGCGCTAAAGCACCCACTCCCGATGCGGCTCTCGCACTGACTGACCCGGTTGTGCAGCAGATATGCGGTATCCTTGGAGACGTGGTATACGGCGTGGATGTGGGCAACCTGCAGACGGCGGCTGTCCGGCTGCTCATAGAGAAAAATCTCACCGTCGCGGTGGCGGAGAGCTGCACAGGCGGGCAGGTGTCCGCGGCCATCACCGACATCTCGGGTGCGTCCGGCGTGTTCGGCTGCGGCGTCTGCGCCTACTCCAACGAAATAAAACAGAAGGTGTTGAGTGTCCGGAGCGAAACGCTGGAGATGTACGGCGCCGTTTCCGAGCAGACAGCGCGGGAGATGGCCGCCGGCGTCAGGGCGCTGTCCGGCGCGGACATCGGCGTTTCCATAACCGGCATTGCAGGGCCGGGCGGCGGTACGGAGGAAAAGCCAGTGGGCTTGGTGCATTTTGCGGTGGACGCCGGTACGTATCAGTTTGTGATGCACAAGAATCTGTCCCGTGGCCATAAGGACGAACGCGGATTCATTCGCAACATGGCGACGCTGCACGCACTGAATCTCATCCGAAAAGCCGCCATTAAGCTATAATCTGTTCAATAGCCTTCCACATAAAAGGACTGCGCCAAATAACGCAGTCCTTTTGTAGTAAGGTTGTTATCAAAAAACGAATACATTATAGCGTTATTGCTTCGTACCGCACTTGCCGCAGAAAACAGCTTCTGTGGGGAGTTCAGCACCGCAGCCGATGCATTGCTTAACGGCGGGCGCTGGCGCTGTAATAGGGGGCGGCACAGGCGCTGCCGGTTCAGCCGGTACAAGCACTGTCGGAGTAGGCTCCTGCGGCACTGCGGCTGCAGAAGACGGCGGTGCGGGTGCTGCCGGTTCAGCGGGCACAAACGGCGGCGGTGCATACGGCATCGGCGCGGGCGGTGCATAAGGGGGTGCGGGCGGTGCATAAGGTGGTGCGGGCGGTGCATAAGGTGGTGCGGGTGGGGAATAGGGCTGCTGTTCAGCTGGCGGTGCATACGGTGGCTGCGCAGGTGGTGCATACTGCATGGCCGGGTTGGGCGCACCGCAGTTGGGGCAGAACCCAGCCTGTTTGGGTATCCCTGCGCCGCAGCGCGGGCAAGCCACCATATTTCTGGCAGCCTCTTCCGCGCGCATTTGAGCGCTTTTGGCCGCCGCTTCAACCCGCATCTGTTTGAACCTCTCCGATTTGACAAACACAACAACGGCAACAGCCCCAAAGATCAGGAAATAAAAGAACGGCTGCCAGCGAAAACTACCAAAAAACATATACGGTCCCCAAGCATATGCAACAAGTCCCACGATCCAGGCCACGAGACTGACAAAGGACAGTGAACCGCTGGCGATGACCAGCGTCAGCATATCCTCTCTGACCAGCGTCAGCAGCAGTCCGGCAAATACGATGATACCACCGATACATGTGAATGGTTCATAAATGCCGACGATGAAGCTTCCCAGCAGAAATAGCAGGCCACCCAGCGAAAAAACATAGATATATGAAGAAAGCAGGAACTTTAAAAACGGTATACTTTCTAGATATGTTTTGGCGGCGCTGATAAAGCTCTTATACGGAGACATAATAGCAAACCTCCCTGATATGATAATGTGAACGATACATGTAATATATTACATCACATATGCATGTATTCGCAAGCCCGCGCCTGCAAAAAGTTGGTCCCGACCGTAAAATGTGTATGAATATTGTTTGAACTTCCAAAGCTTGCGCACCTTGCCGACAAAACCTGCGCCATTCTTTCAATATATGCCGCTGACTCCGGCGCACACAGACAAATTTTCCTCGGCTTCCTGCCATAAAATGAAGACAGGACTTAAAGGGAGGCGGCACGATGGACGACAATACCGGCGGCGACAGCTTTGTTCCGCTGTCCGACATACTAAAAAACTTAAACCGGATTCGCGACAAGCTGCTCGAGATCAATGAGCGCAGCGGCAGCATCGCCAACTACGTCGCCATGCGCAAGGAGATCGCGCAGCTCGGATGGGGCGGCATACTGCAAAAATACCACCCGGATATCAACGTTGACGACCCGGCGGCGTTCCCGCTGTTTGAGCTGTATAAGTTTGTTTACAGCACGATGACAGAAAAAGATACCTAAGACAGCCAGCCTGATATAAGCCTCAGCAGTCCGCGTTTCCTGCATTAATGCATAAAAAAGGCTGCGAGGTCTCCTCACAGCCTTGACTGCATAACCTAATCCAGCTCGCTTTCCAGCGATTCATAGTCGTAGTACGTTCCGTCTTTTTTCTTGATGTCCGAACCGTCCAGCGCCATGCTGTAGGAGCCCTTATACATCTGGATGCCCTCCGGCGTCATGAACGTAACACTGAAGCTGATACGTCCGCCGGCTATCTCGCTGATATCCAGCTGCAGCTCCCGGCTGGAACTCAGTTTCTTGTCCAGATCGCTCTGGTCGGGCAGCGTCACAGCCAGCGCCGTCACGTTCTCACAGGCAAAATCGGAAACGAATATAGCAGTTTCATGTGCCGTTGTAAAATAGAACTTGTCCCCGCCTTCCGGAATCAGCCGTTCCGACATGCTGCCGTATTCCAGCCGCTTTTGTCCGGAGCCGTCCATCGCCATCCGGGTGGTGTGCCATGCCTGGTTGCCGCTTTCGTCCAGATACGGATAGCTCGCGTCCAGATAAATATAATCCCCGATAATGCTGAACCCAAAGCCGCGGGCTCCCAGGTCCTCGTCGGTGCCGTCCGCCTTCTTCCGGTGCAGCGGCGGGTCCTCGCCGTAGTCCGTCACAATAGCGTTGTTTTCATCCAGATAATATGTCCAGTCACCCGATACAATTTCGCTTGAACTATCGTCACCCGACTGGTCCGGCGCAGTCGGTTCGTCCGGCGGCGTGGTTGCCACCGGTTCTGGCGTAGGCGTTAAAGCGGGCGTTGCATCCGGAGCGGAGACGGGCTTATCGCCGCAGGCCGCCAGTAAAGCCGCCAGCAGCAGCGCCAGAATCAGAAATATATGCTTTGTCATCATTGTTCTTTTTGCCATGTCATATCCCCAAAATCAGTTCAGCCGGTCAGCATTTACGAAGGCTTCCATGATGCAGGCCTGATGCGCTTCGTCGATGTGCCCGGAACTGTGTATCTTGCTGCCTCTGAAATGCAGGCAGACCTGTCCATCCATATCGTTGCCGCTGGTTGGGCCGGTGTTATGCACAAAGCCCATCAGACTGGCAGCGTAATATTTGCCCCCGATCTTCACCCACACCGGCCTGCGGGACGCGTTCAGCTCACCGCCCCAGGCTTTGGTCATGTTTGCCGTATCCTCTTTGGTCATCGTATCCACATCCGCATGCCACAGCGCGCTATAGCCGCCGAACCGTGCCATATTCCAGCTGATCCCTGTCCGCACATCAATCACCTCAAACGGCTCATGCTTCTTGACGATATCCTCCATGCCGCCAAACCAGTCCACCAGCCACACCTTACCGTTTTGCTGAGGCTTTTGCGGCTCCATCTCAGTCCGGTAGTTATTCCATAGCTTAGGCGCATCCTTGCCGAACAGCAGCACCAGCGTCTGAACACCGGCGATGCCGTCCGCGTCGAGGTAAACCGACTCCTGAAACTTTTTCACCGCTGCACGGGTCGCCTTGCCATATACACCGTTGGCCGCCACATGGAAGAAGCCCTTCTTGCGGAGCGCCACCTGCAGCGTGGATACCGCCTGCCCTCTCATCCCCGGATGGATCGCGGTCATATACTTGCCGTCTCCCAGGCTGTAGGTTACAAAATCTCCGCGGACATATCCGGATTTGCCATTGCAGTCCACATTCACCCAGTGGTCCTGTATGCTGTATACGGTCACCTTGGTGCCGTGCTTCATCGTGGTCACCACATCGCCAGATGTACTGGGAATGCTGCGCAGGTTGACGTTGGACGAATTGATGGTCGCGCTCATGCTCAGCGGGATGATGTCCTTTTTGTGTACGCTGCTCATCGGCAGATATCCCGTCGCCGAGCCCGCCTTTACCTGATATGTATCGCCGAACGTCCCGGTGATGGTGAGCTGCGTTTCGGCTTTCAGCGTCTGCGTAACAGCGCCGCCCGGCTCGCTCGTGAGTCCCGCGTCCATGATCACCACGCCGGGATCACTCAAGCCGCTCACCAGCACGTCAATATAGTCCGCAAGCACGTAACCCGTATATGTCTGGTACGTAACCTTATACCAACCGTGGCCTGCGTTTTCAGCCACGCTGACAGACACTCCCTCGCTCATCTTCGCAAGCACCGCCGAAGCCGCCGAGGGCTGTTCCCTCAGATTCACATCCGGCGTATTGACGCTGCCCGTAGACCCAATAGACGCCGCCGCAGCCGCCGACGGCGCTTCAAAAACAAGAACCGACAGCATCAGCGCCAAGCACAATATCACCGTTATTATCTTTTTACTCGTTATTCTCATATATCAATACTTCCTGACGGTTTTCTGCCTGATTGGAACGCTATTGCCAAAAAACAACGCCAAAATAACCTCTAAAGCTGGCTTGTCCACATTATAGCCCCTGTCTGAAGTGTTGTCAAAAACAATACCGCACCTTGCCGGCTCCTTTGTGCGCATTTGGCAGCCTTTATTTGTGCAGCATGCCGCGTTTTTCGACAGATTTTGCACACTTTCCGGATGTATGATCATATTAACCATCCATGAAAGGAGCCTGCTATGGAAACGCCGGAAAACCGCAGCCATGAACTGCCGGCCAACGAGGTGCTGAAAAACCTGAGCAGCATTAGGGACAATCTGGTGAAGATCAGAGCCAAAAATAGCGGAACTGTCGGCTATTTTGCCATGCGCCGTGAAATTGAAACCATTGGGTGGGGCGGCATACTCCAGAAATATCATCCCGACATCAATGTTAAAAACCCCGCCGCGATGGCGCTGTTCGAGCTCTACCGATTCGTCTGGAAAACGATGCGAAAATGATGATTACGCGATCAGGTCCATCACAAAACGGCAGATTCGGTCGTACAGCGGCTCTACCTCATCGCAATGAAAATGGCTGTGCCGCGACTTTTCCAGCAGGATGATGTCAACAGACGCCGACTCCAGCCCGTTTGCCAGTACCCGATGGCTTCTCCACGCGACCGTTTCGTCACACCTGGACTGTATGACCAGAGTCGGACAGCACACGCGGGACAGCACACGCCGTGTCTGCCGTATCAGCCTTCGCAGATCCCAAAACCGTGGTATCCACGAGAAATAAACCCGGAAGGACCCTTTTTGCACGCTGTTGGCCCTGCGGTAGCTTTGATGCACCTCATCGTCTTTGGCCGGATCACCCAGCAGCATCCTCAGCGACATCCAAACAGCTCTCGATCCCAAAGTAATCCGCATGGGTGTGGACATCAGCACGATGCCGTCCGCGCCGTTTTCCGCCGCTTCCATAACCGCCAGCAAACCGCCCATGGAATGCCCCGCGATAACGATGCGTTCATATCGCTGCCTGAGCCATAATACGGCCTCGCGCACCTCCCACTGCCAATCGTCCGTCTTCGCTGCGGCAAAATCCTTTGCACTGCCTCCGTGCCCTGACAGCAGCACGCCCATCACGGTCACGCCTAGCTCATTCAGCCGTTTCGCGACAGCCTCAAACTGCGCCGGACTGCCGAGTATGCCGTGCACCATCAGCACAGCTGTATGGCTGCCTTCCGCTTCATACAGAAAAGGCTTATGAATGTTCTCCTCTTGAAGCTTGTCCATTAAAGTTCCCTGCTTTTTTATCTATTATATCCTTAAAACCGTACGATTGGAAATAAAAAGCCGCGCATCTATTCGATGTACGGCCTTGACAGCATACTATGATTATTCATTTTTTGTCTATTATATGCTTTTCTTTTCTACTCTTCTCCTACTCCACCGTTACGCTCTTGGCGAGGTTGCGCGGCTTATCCACGTCGCAGCCCTTCTCCACCGACATGTAATAGGCGAACAGCTGCATCGGCGTTACGGCGAGTATCGGCGCAAGCAGGTCGTCGGTGCGCGGCAGATACACCACCTCATCGGCGATTTCGTCCGGCATGTTTGTGCCTTCGAAGCAGACTGCCATCACCAGCGCGCCCCGCGCTTTCACTTCCTTGATGTTGCTGATCGTCTTCTCCAGCAGCGTCCCTTGAGTCGCCAGCGCCACCACCAGCGTGCCCTTCTCGATCAGCGCGATGGTGCCGTGCTTGAGTTCGCCCGCCGCGTATGCCTCCGAATGGATATAGGAAATCTCCTTGAGCTTGAGGGACGCTTCCATCGAAAGCACGTAGTCCAGGCTCCGTCCGATGAAGAACACGCTGCTTTGCGAGAAGCTGCGGCTCGCTATGCGCGCCAGCTGCGGCTTGGTCTCCAGCACGCGTTCCATCAGCTTCGGCAGCTGCGACATGCCCTCAGCCAACTGGGCGTAACGCGCTTCGTCCAGAGCGCCCGACAGCCGCCCCAGCTCGAGTGCAATCATATAGATCGCCATCAGCTGCGTGTTGTAGGCCTTGGTGGACGCCACCGCGATCTCCGGTCCGGCGTGCGTATACAGCACGGCGTCCGCCTCTCTTGAAATCGTGCTGCCCACCACATTCACGACAGCAGCGATCTTCGCGCCGCGCTTCTTGGCCTCGCGCATCGCAGCCAACGTGTCCGCCGTCTCGCCCGACTGGCTGATGATGATCACCAGCTGCCCCGGAACGATGATGGGACGGCGGTAACGGAACTCAGACGCTATCTCCACCTCCACCGGAATGCGCGCCAGCTCTTCTATAATATACTTGCCCACCATGCCCGCGTGAAACGCGGTGCCGCAGGCGATAATGCCCACCTTGTTGATGGATTTGACCAGTGCTTCGTTGATGCCGATCTCGGACAGGTCGATAATGCCGTTCTTGTACCGCGGGAAGAACGTGTCCGCCATTACGCGCGGTTCTTCATGAATCTCCTTGATCATGAAGTGCTCGTATCCGCCCTTTTCCGCCTGAGACACATCCCAGTCCACATGAAAGATATCCCGCTGTATGCTCTGACCGTATTCATCGTACAGCGCGATACTGTCGCGGGTCAGCACGGCGATTTCAAGATCATTGAGGAAGATCACATCCCGCGTATATTCCAGCAGCGCGGGGATGTCGGACGCAATCAGGTTTTCACCGTCGCCCACGCCCACCACCAGCGGGCTGTCCTTGCGCGCCGCGATGATAGTATCCGGATGCTGCTCGCTCACCACGCCCAGCGCGTACGAGCCCTCCAGCTTGCCGACGGCTTCCGTCACTGCGGCTAGCAGATCTCCCTCATAATAATGGTTGATCAGGTGCGCGACAACCTCGGTGTCTGTCTCGGACGTAAACACCACACCTTCCGCCTTCAGCCATTCTTTCAGCTTCATGTAGTTTTCGATGATGCCGTTGTGCACGACGGCGATGTCGCCCGCGCAGTTGGTATGGGGATGGGAATTTTCAAATGAGGGTTCGCCGTGAGTCGCCCAGCGCGTATGCCCGATGCCCACGGTGTCGGCGGCGCAGCAGCCCTCCATCAGCTCCCGGAGCCCCGCCAGCCGCCCTTTGGTCTTATATACGTTCAGCCGCCCGTCCGTCACCACCGCGACGCCGGCGCTGTCATATCCTCTGTATTCCAGCCTGGAAAGGCCGCCTAGCAGCACAGGCACCACATCACGCGCACCCGCATAGCCCACGATTCCGCACATATAAAAGCCTCCTGATATTATTACGCGAGGCGGCTTTCAATAAGCGCGGCCATTTCCACAGCCTGGCGTTCGATCTCCTGTTTGTTCTGTCCCTCTATCATCACGCGAACCAGCGGTTCCGTGCCGGACGGACGGATCAGCACGCGCCCTTTTCCATGAAACCGGGACTCCAGTTCCTTAATGCGCGCCTTAACCTGCTCGTCTTCCAATATGCTGTCCTTGTTCTCGTCCTTCACACGCGCGTTCACCAGCACCTGCGGCAGTATGCTGATCTTGCCGGCCAGCCGGGACAGCGGCCTGCCGCTGCGCATCACCACCGACGCGAGCTGTATGCCGGACAGTATACCATCGCCCGTCGGTGTCTGATCCAAGAATATGATATGACCGGACTGCTCGCCGCCCAGAGAGTAACCGCACTTGAGCATCTCCTCGAGCACGTAGCGGTCGCCCACTTTGGTCTTTACGGTGCGGATGCCCTGCTGCTCCATCGCGATGTCCAACCCTAAATTGCTCATCACGGTGCAGACCAGCGTATCCTGCTTCAAAAGGCCGCGCTTTTTTAAGTCTATCGCGCAGATCGCCATGATCTGGTCGCCGTCCACCACCACACCGTGCTCGTCCACCGCGATCAACCGGTCGGCATCCCCGTCGAACGCAAACCCCATGTCCGCGCCCAGCTCCGTCACCAGCTGCGTCAGCTTCTGCGGATGCGTGGAGCCGCAGTTGTCGTTGATGTTGGTACCATCCGGGGTGTTGTAATACGGCACCACCGTCGCGCCCAGCTCCTGAAACGCCCGCGGACCCACCACGGATGCCGCGCCGTGCGCACAGTCCAGCACGATCTTGAGCCCGCGCAGGTTGGTGTCTGTGGCGCTCAACAGAAACTCCTTGTATTCCGCCAGCGCGTTCAGCGCACCCACACGCCGCCCAACGTTAACGCCCGTTTTATGCTCCATTGTCTCGCTGCCGTCCAGTATGATGGCCTCGATCCGGTCTTCAATCTCATCCGGCAGTTTCTTGCCGTCGGCGCTGAAAAACTTGATGCCGTTGTATTCCGCCGCGTTGTGCGACGCCGATATCACGATGCCCGCGTCCGCGCCATAGTCCCGGGTCAGAAATGCCACGCCCGACGTGGGTATCACGCCGGCCACCACGGCTTCAGCGCCCACCGAACAGATCCCCGCCACCAGCGCCGATTCCAGCATATCGCCGGATATACGCGTGTCCCGGCCGATCAGTATACGCGCCTTATGCACGCTGCTCGTCAGCACATACGCACCCGCCTGCCCCAGCTTGAACGCTAATTCACAGGATAGTTTTTCATTGGCAATGCCGCGCACGCCGTCCGTTCCAAAAAGTCGTCCCATTAAACCTCCCGGCCCGGCTGTTGTATTATAGTCCCGGGCGTACCAATATGCAAATTGGTATAGTCCTATTCCTGTTCCCTTAAGTATGCCTGAGCGGAGTAGATCGCCGTAGCGCCGTCCGCCGCTGCCGTAACCACCTGCCGCAAGGGCTTGGCCACGATATCCCCCGCTGCAAACACGCCGGGCAGATTGGTGCGCATATGCACATCCGTCACAATATAGCCGGATTCGTCTGTGTTGATCGGCCCCTTCACTTCGTCGGTATGCGGAACTGTACCGATGGCCACGAACACGCCGGAGCACGGTATCAGCGTCTTCTCCTGAGTCTTCCTGTTGTTCAGGCGAACGCCCTCCACCACCGATTCTCCGGTGATAGCCTCAACCTCGCTGTCCCACACGAATTCAATCTTGCTGTTCTGCTTGGCGGCCTTCTGCAGCGCCATCTGGGCGCGCAGTTCGTCGCGCCGGTGCACCACATACACTTTATTCACAACGTTGGCCAGATACAGCGCGTCCTCGATGGCTGTATCGCCGCCGCCAATCACCGCCACGTCTTTGCCGCGGAAAAACGGCCCGTCACACGTCGCGCAGTACGATACCCCAGTGCCTAAAAACCTTTTCTCGGATTGAAGCCCCAGCGTTTTGTATGCCGCGCCCATCGCCAGTATCACCGTTTTGGCTTCATACGTTTTGCCGGACGTAATCACCTTTTTGATATTGCCCGTCAGCTCAAAGCCGGTAACCTCCACCGACTCGATCACGCCGCCGTGCCGCTCAGCGTGATCCTTGAACCGGATGCCCAATTCCACACCCTCCACGCCTTCCGGAAAACCGGGGTAGTTCTCCACGATATGCGCACGGGCGATCTGGCCGCCCGGAAACACCCGCTCGATGATCAGCGCCGACATGCCGGCCCGCCCAGCATATATGCCGGCTGTGAGCCCTGCCGGCCCTGCGCCCACTATAATACAATCGTACATGGTTTCCCCTCTCATATATATGACCGCGCTGTATAAAACAAACGATTGACAGCGCAACAATACAGCAGTCTGAAAAAGCTCCTACTATTGTAGCAGTGAACAGGCTGCTGAGCAAGAAAATTCTAGTTTTCGTCCTGACGATCCCCGCCGCTCATCATCGCGCGCAGCACCGACTGCGCTTTGTCCAGCTGCGTATCGCCGTCGCCGCGGAGCTCCACGTAATGATCGGGGTAGATGCCGTTATGATCAATGCTGCGCCCCTTGGGCGTAAAATACTCGGACGATGTGATCTTGATGCCGCCGCCTGTGGACGAAATGGGCAGCACGATCTGTACCACGCCTTTGCCGTAGCTGCGCGTGCCCACCACCTGGCCTGTGCCGTAGTCCTGTATTGCGCCCGCGAATATCTCGGAGGCCGATGCGGTGTGGCCGTTCACCAACACCACCATCGGAATATCCAGGCTTGCCGAGTCGCTGGTCTCCGTCTGACGGTTGCCGTATTTGTCTTCAGTATACACAATGGTGCCTTCAGGCAGCAGGCGGTCCAGCATATGCACCACCGTATTGAGGTAACCGCCCGGGTTGTCGCGCAAATCAAATACGATGCCCTTGGCGCTGTGTGCCTCAAAATAATCTATACCCTCGTTGAACAGCGCCTCGCAGTTGCCGCCAAACTGCTTGATGCGCATGTAGCCAATGCCGTCGTTCTGCATCTTATACTCCACCATGTCAAGCTCCACCGGCTGACGGAGCATCTCGAACTCCAGCACCTCATCACCGCGCTTGACGCCGATGTTGATGGAGGTTCCCTCCTCGCCGATGCACAGCACACTGATTTCCTGCAGCGATTTATCCGTTACATCCTGCCCGTCGATACTGACAATATAATCTCCCACCTCCAGACCCGCGGCCTGCGCGGAGGAGCCATCCATGAAGTAGCTGACCACGGTCAGCCCCGTCACCTGATCGATGCTAATGCCCATGCCCACACCGTCATACGCTCCGGTGGAGCTTCGGTTGAACGCATCGAATTCTTCCGGCGTGTAATAAACACTGTACGGGTCTCCCAGCGACGCTACCATGGCTTTGAGGCCCGCGTACTGCACGTCTTCCATATCAAAATCACGCAGATAGTACTTCTCGATGACGTTTTCCACGTTGGTGAACTCCCGCAGCGAGAGCTGACCTTCACCGCCCTGCATTTGGGCTTCATACGTGGATCCCATCACGAAATATGTTACAGCCGTGCATATTATCCCGACAATCACCGCGAGCAATATGGCCGAAGTCTTTTTTATCATGAGAAACCTCCAAAACCGCGCATACATATATAAATATGTGGGCGCAGGTCTTTAATATTCAAAGCAAAACAAAAAGCCTTCTTCTCGCATTGCGGGCACAGAAGAAGGCTTTTGGATCACATTAATGCGCCTTGTCATAAGCGTATTGAACGCACGCTTGATGGCGGGGACACTCCGCGCTGGTTTCATGCACCTTGGAGTCGTTGAAGTGTATGCAGAAATGGCCGGGGAAATCGTTGCCGGATATCACATCCACCATATGCGGCATGCCGTGCTGAGACGCTGCATATGTCTTACCGTTTTTCAGCGTGACCCAGATCGCGCGTCTGTTCCAGGACCATTTGCCGCCGAACATCTTCTTGATGACCGCGGCGTCCTCTTTGGTCACCGGCTCGCTGTCCGCATGGAACCACCCGCCAAAACGGTACGCTTTGTATTGCAGCCCGGTTTTGACGTCTGTCACCGTCACTGTATCACCCTTCTTGAACTCCTTGGCAATATCGTCCCAGGTGGACAACCGGACCTCACCGGTGATACCGAACAGCTCGGCTGCTGTCGTCGAAATGCCGTTGTCCTCGTCGAACAGCATCTCATACGTCTGTGCGCCCACAATGCCATCAGAAGACAAGTCGGCCTTGCGCTGGAACGCCTTGACCGCGCCTTCCGTCACGTCGCCGAAATAACCAGTAGCCGGCGCAAGCAGGAAGTTGCGCTTGCGCAGCTGCTCTTGAATGTTGCGCACTTCAGCGCCCGACATACCGATTTTGAGCATGTTGCTGGCGGTTTTGGCCGAGCTGATCTTGACGAATTCCTTGTTCACATAACCATTCAGCGTGGTGGTTGTCCCATCCTCAGCCGTCTGGGCGATCTCCACGTTAAACCAGTCTCCGTTGATATTGACGATCTTGACCCCTGTCCCTTCAGCCAGCTCGGCAACCGCGCTGCTATACGTACCCGGGTTGCTGCGCAGTTTGAGCCCGCCCTCCAGCACATTAGCGTTCATTGAGTCCACCGACGGCAAAAACACGTATTCCGAACTGATATAACCGCGGTAGTTGCCATAGATCACACGGTACCAGCCCTCCGTTTCCTCGCAGAACACGCCGATGCGCGTCCCGGCCGAAAGCTGCATGATCACCGGCGAATCGGTGGTGGGGCGCATACGCATATTCACTTCGTCTGCCGTCACCGTGGCCTCCTCAAAATAAGGCATGGCATTCGCCGTACCAAGAGGCGCCAACAGGGCTACACAAAACATGACGGTTAAAATGATATATATCCCTTTTTTCATTGGAATATCCCTTAATACTTTTTTAATATTATACACCAACGCCGCGTATGCTGTCAAAAAAACCATTATCACTCACGTGTTGATTCAACCAAACCTGCGACATACGCATCAGAACGGTGAATACAGGGCTTAAAAACGCAGACAACGTACAATTTTAAACATAAAAAATATTCGTAAAAATGTATTGGCACGCCCGAATTCTTATGATATAATCACATACTGTCGGCGGACGCGGAGCATGAATTTCTGCGTCTGCTCAAGGTGCCAATGTAGCTCAGCCGGCAGAGCGGCTCATTCGTAATGAGCAGGTCAACGGTTCGAACCCGTTCATTGGCTCCATGTTATCAGCCCCAAAGGACTTTTGTTCTTTGGGGCAGTTTACCGGGGTGTAGCGCAGTTTGGTAGCGCGTTTGGTTCGGGACTAAAAGGTCGCAGGTTCAAATCCTGTCACCCCGACCACATTAGAAGCCCGTCATAGAGGCATATGCGGGCTTTTTTCTTTTGTTTTTTTTGCGTTTTACCCTTTATTTTACCCTTTACAGCTTTGAAATGCCCTCATAAAACCGTTCCATACGGTTCGCGCTTTCCGCTTTCATGCCCGTAACATGACCGTATATGTCAAGCGTAAATGATACGCTGAAGTGGCCGAGGGTTTCTTGAACGGTCTTTGCATCGTCCCCGGCCTGCAAAGCTACCGTGGCATATGTATGCCTCAAATCATGCAAGCGGGTTTCCGGCAGGCCGAGGTTCTTCATAACACGCTTGAACGTTTTATAGACCGTACCATGTGTTAAATGCCCACCGAGCTTGTTTGAAAACACAAAGCCTCCTTCTTCCCACAAACCCCCGGCCCTTATCTTCCATTCGGCCTGTGTTCGCTTCACTTCTTTCAATGCCGCCATAACGAATGGGGCGGGCGTGATCGTGCGGGTCTTGTCGTTCTTCAACGTGCCAAATTCATACCGTCCTTTGATATGCTGAAGCTGCCTGTATAAAAAGATCGTGCCTTTTTGGAAGTCTACGCAATCCCACGTCAAGCCCAGCAATTCACCCTGTCGCATGCCTGTAAACATATCCACGGTTAACAACGCTTCATACGGCTTGTCCTTTATGGCGTGAAGAAACTCCGAAATTTCCTTTTCATCCAGCGGTTTTATATCGGCCTTCATAACCCGCGGAATCTTACAGGAATCCGCCGGGTTGAATTTTATATATCCTATCTCCACGGCCTGTTTTAAAGCCTTGTGAAGCACTCCATGAACGTTCTTAACTGTCTTTGCTGACAGGCCGGGTTCGTCGCCATCGCCCTTGTGCAAAGCGTTGTAAAAACCTCTGTATTTCATGCGTGTTAAGGGCTGACAGCCTGACGGCCCCGAGCGCTGGTTTTATACGTTTTGAAATACACCCATCATACGTGAGTTTTGTCCGGGGCTTAAGGTTAGGGCAACACCGCAGAATTAACTATTTCACACCGTGGACGCAAACGAACTCCACAAAAGTATATAGTTTGTGGAAAACTTGGTCGCACGAGAATCCCTATCAAGCCGACAGGCAGGGTCTGTCAGC
>JAEZHF010000008.1 GCA_023416745.1 Bacillota bacterium | reverse complement strand
AACGCGGAATCCGCCAACAAGGATTCGCTTGACGTGACGCTGTATTTCTCCTACCGGGGGGAGGAGTTGCTGGCGGGTGAGACGGTGACGATCAACGTGCCGGTGAACGAGTCGCTGGAATACGCGGTGGTGCGGGCTCTGATTAACGGCCCGACAGTGAACCGTGCGGAGCTGACCGGTCTGTTCTGGGAGGGCGTGAAGCTCGTCCGCGTGGACAGCAGCGCCGATATTCTGTTTATCACGCTGAATGAGGCCTTCGTGTCCACCGAGCCTGAAAAGGTGGTATTGGAAGAAGGAACGGTAGCGGATCAGAAGAAGATGGCGATCTGCTCCATCGTCAATACCATCGTGGAGATGGGCAAGTATTCCAAGGTTCAGATCAATGTGGACAAGCAGGCCGGCGTGGGGCAGGGCATCACCCGGCAGGAAGCGGGATGGGATTCCGACGGAACCAAGCGCCTTGAACCGCTGGGACGCATGAAGGACATGATACTGACTCCCCAGTATACGTTGTGGCAGGCGCTGGACTCCTTTACCAAAAAGGACTGGACCCGGCTGTACAACTTCACGGCATATTACAGCTCGGACGGCTCGGTGAAACCAGAAATCAAGGCGTTCTCCGATGCGTTGTCGGACAAAGGCAACGTGCTCGAGCGGTTTAATGTGACGGATATGAACGTTTCCGGCGACGGCCAGGGGGCCATCGTCATGCTGGACTACGCCATGAAAACGCGGGAGGGCGACTCCATCGTGCGCACCAATATACCGGTGGTACTGGTGCGCGAAGAGGGAATATGGAAGTTCTCCTACGCGTCGCTGGTGGATGTGCTGATCAATGCGGGCTGAAGGGTTTGCGATGAAAAGGCTGATATGTTTGATTCTGGCCGTGTGCCTGCTGCTGGGCGGCTGCGGTGTGATACGCGACAGGCGTGTGGCGGGCACAGAGGTGCCGGCCAGCGTGCTGGATATGAGCGGCCTGGAATACTACGGACGGGTGATGAAGACGGCCGTCTATTTCCTGAACGAAACGAGCAAAACACTGATGGCGGAGCAAAGGACGCTGGTGGTCGAGCAGGATACAAATCCGGCCGCTGCCGCCATAAGGGAGCTGCTCAAAGGAACGTCCAACGAAAGCCTGACCAGCGTTGCGCCGGTGGGGATGTCGCTTGATTTTATCGAGTATTCCAAGGATGTTGTCAACGTATACCTGAGATACGACACAGAGCGCATGCAGGACATGTCAGCCTATATACTGGAGCAGGCGATTGCCAATACGGTCACCGACTTGCTGGGGCCGGTATCGGTCTGCGTGTTCTACAACGGCGTCCGTGAAGGCCTGGCGGGGAACCCGTCCGCACCGCTGAAAAAGCAAACGGGCAGCATTGAGGACGCATGGATCAGCGTGAAATCCAAATATGCGCCGGACAGCCAGACAGCGCTTGCTGATGAAGATGCAACGGCAAACGGCAGCCTGGGCAATAACGACGAGGAAGAAGAACCTGCACCGAAGACATCCGAGATATCCACGGTGCTGTATTTTACCGCTGCGAGCGGCAATTATATTCTGCCCGAAGTGCGTATTGTCAAATATACGGATAACCAGTTCGTCGCCGGGCTGATCCAGGAACTCGCAAAGGGCCCGCAGAACTCCGCTTCAATGAGAAGCCCGCTTGTCGCTGATATTGAACTCAAAGAGTCTGTATTTACCGATGCCGGCGAGGGAGAGTTCAAGCTGGAGCTGTATTTTGCGAAAAGCCCCGTGCGCTCCGGATATGCGGCTTCATCGGGCGCGCTGCAATCCTATGCTGCGCTCATATATACAATTACAGGATTTGTGCCCAACATAAAGACAGTGGACATATTTGTCGCCGGCAAGCCCGTGGTGACCGTGGATGAAGAGAACTGGTTCTACTATGGAATGAAAAGATCCGACTATGTCGGTTTTATCGGGAGCAGCGCCCCCATTTACTTCGGAGACAAAAGCTCCGACCTGCTGGTAGAGGTGCAAAGGAGTATGGAACAGGGTAAGATCTGGAGCCCGAGAGAACGCGTGCTCGAGGTGTTCAAAGGGCCGCTCGAAGAGGACGGGGACAACGTTTGGACGGTGATGCGCGCCGGGATGACGGAAATCGATATACTGTCGGTGGATGTCTACAACGACATCGCGTATGTGGATCTGTCAGCGCACTTCAAAGATGTCTGCGCCGGCCTGTCAAAAAAGAGCGAGATGCTGCTGGTTTATTCCATCGTCAACACCATCACCGCCATGGACGGCATCAACCGCGTTCAGTTTACCGTGGAAGGCAAACAAACGGACAAGCTTGCCGGATATTTGTGTTTGTCAGACCCGTTCCTGCGCAATTTCGGTATTATTAAAAACAGCTAAAAGTTGATGCTGACCCGATATTCTTCCAGCCACATGTTGAGCTGCAGCAGGAAAGCAAACAGCTGTGGTCCCGTCATCAGCTGCCCGAACCAGGGCGTGACGATGCTTAAGCTGTCCAGCATCTCTTCAACCACTTTTTTGTCCACCAGCGCGTGAATGGGAGCCGACGGATTAGCCAGCGTTTCCTTGAGCGCGGATGACACCAGCCTCGTATACTCAGGATGATGCGTCTTGGGATACGGGCTTTTCTTTCTGTTGTAGATTTCCTCCGGCAGCAGGTCCTTCACCGCCAGCCGCAGTATGCCTTTTTCCATGCCGCCGAGGTTTTTGATGTCCCACGGTATGTTCCACGCATATTCGGCGAGGCGGTGGTCGCAATACGGCACGCGCACCTCCAGTCCGCAGGCCATGCTCATCCGGTCTTTGCGCTCCAGCAGGTTGGACATAAACCATTTGATGTTGAGATAGAACATCTGGCGGCGGCGGCGCTCCAGCGGCTTTTCGCTGCCCAGCATCGGTGTTTCGTCCACGGTGTCGAAATAGCGGCTCTTGGCGTAGTCCTCGATCTTCAGGCGGGAGAGCGCCTTAGACATCACACTACGGCGCAGATCCAGCGAATTGGCCCAAGGGAACATATCGAGGCCCAGCAGATCCTCACGGTAAAACCACGGGTAGCCGCCGAATATCTCGTCTGCGCATTCGCCCGACAGCGCAACGGTTGCATAGCCCTTGATCTGGCGGCAGAACAGCAGCAGGCTCGAGTCCACATCCGCCATGCCGGGCAGGTCGCGGGCGATCATGGCGTCCCTTAGCGACGCGATCAGCTCAAGGGTGTCTATCGTGACCGTGATGTGGTCGCTGCCGATGTGGCGGCGCATGACGTCGATATAATCGCTGTCCGGACTGGGCTGGAACACGCTGCGGGTGAAGTACTTCTCGTTTTCGGCGTAGTCGATGGAAAAGGTGCGCAGTATGCCGTCCTTCTCCCCGGCGTCCTGCGCCGCGATGGCGGAAAGGGCGCTGGAATCCAGGCCGCCCGACAGGAAGGTGCAGACGGGCACGTCGGATACCAGCTGGCGCTTGGCGGAGTCGGTTACCAGCCAGCGCAGCTTCTCCGTGGTGGTGTGCAGGTTGTCGGTGTGCTCTGCACTGACGAACTGCCAGTAGCGGTGGACGTATGTGCCGAGCGGCGAATAGATCATGCACTCGCCCGGGCGCAGCTCTTCAATGCCGGAAAACAGCGTTTTACCCGCCGTGCGTGCGGGTGCTAACGCGAACAGCTCCAGCAGGCCGCCTTCATCCAGCACGGGGTTTATATCCGGATGCGCCAGCAGAGCCTTGATCTCGGAGGCAAACAGAAAAGCGTGGCCCGCCCTTGTGATGAAGAGCGGCTTGACGCCCATACGGTCCCGCGCGAGGAACACGCGTTGTTTCTTTTCATCCCATATCGCGAAGGCAAATATACCGTTTAGGTGCTCCACGCAGGAGGGGCCCCATTCGATGTACGACAGCAGCAGCGCTTCGGTATCCGAGTGAGTGGAGAAGGTATGCCCTTTTTTGTGGAGAGCCTGACGCAGCTCCTCCGTGTTGTACAGCTCGCCGTTGTACACGATGGCGTATGTATTGCTGCCGATGCTTCGTATCATCGGCTGACTGCCGCCCGCAGGGTCCACAACGGTGAGCCGCCGGTGCCCCAGCGCCACCTGATGTGTCAGAAATGTGCCCGCCGAGTCCGGCCCGCGGTGTGCAATGGCATCCATCATTGCCGCGAGCGTTTTGCATTCGTCCAGCATGTTCTTTTCAAAGTTTACGATTCCCGCGATACCGCACATAAAAAAGCCCCCGTCTGATAAGAAATGATAATATCAGTATATGAAGAGGCAGGGGTTGCGTGATTGTGAAGTTAAATTGAGAATTGCGTCCCGGCGGCAAATCTATTACAATGAAAAAAAGCTACTTAAGAGGAGACGAGAATTGGAAACGAAAAACCGTACCAAAACATTGGTTGTCACAAGCATGCTGGCTGCACTCATTTTTGTTATCACCTTTTTAATTGCAATACCTGTTCCGTCGACCAGCGCATACGTGAATATTGGAGACAGCGTCATATACTGCGCAGGCATGCTGGTGGGCGGGCCTTGGGCGGCGGCGGCGGCCGGAATCGGCAGCGCATTGGCGGACTGGGCTTTCGGTGTACCCATTTACATACCGGCAACGCTGATCATCAAGGCTCTGATGGGCTTTACGTGTGCTCTGATAATGAAGAACGGCCAGTTCCCGCGCTTTGTACTGGCCTGCGTTACCGGCGGTGCAATCATGGTCGTGGGCTATGGCTTATATGAGGCTGTATTTATGGGCGGCTGGGGATATATTACCGTAACACTGATTCCTAACCTCATTCAATGGGCAGGCGGAGTAGCGGGCGGATTAGCTTTATATTATCCCGTAAAGCGCATAGCCGCAGCTGCAAAGCTATCCAATCAATGAGACAGGAGTAATTTGACGTGAAGCTGACGTGCATCGGAAAATACGGGCCTTATCCCAAGGCGGGGGAGAGCTGTTCGTGCTACCTGCTGACTCACAACGGCAAGAATGTTGTGATCGATATGGGCTGCGGCGCGCTGTCCAAGCTGCAGCAGCTGCTGCCCATCTGGGAGATCGATACACTTGTGCTGTCGCACCTGCATGCGGACCACATGAGCGACGCGCTGGCGCTGCGCTATGCGCTGGACGTGGACAAGAAGCTGGGGCGGCGCACGGAGCCGCTGCCTGTCTATCTGCCGGCAGAGCCCATGGCGGAAGCGGGCCTGTTGGCGGCTCACGGCATGATGGCTGCTCATTTTCTGGCGGACGGCATGCGCATCCGCCTTTTTGATATGGAGGTGGTATTCGCGCTGATGCCGCACCCGGTGCCCAGCTATGCGATGTCATTCGAGGCGGACAGTAAAAAGTTCGTGTATTCGGGCGACACCAAGGACAACACGCATCTGATCGCGTTTGCGGCGGGCGCGGATCTGATGGTGATGGAAGCCGCGCTGCTGTCCAAGGACAAATCGCCCGTGGCGCCGCATGTGGACGCCAAGGACACTGGCCGCATCGCGCAAACCGCCGGTGTGAAGCGGCTGCTGGCCACACACCTGTTCCCCGAATACAGCGCGGAGGATGTTCTGCGCGAGGTGCGCGAGAGCTATCCCGCCGCCGAGATGATTGAGGAACGCAAGGTTTACGAGGTTTAACCGTTGGACAGCGCTGCCGCGTCCAAACGGGTGATGAACAGGCGTCCGCTGCTGCTGGCAGCGGTGTGCTTTGCATCCGGCGTGGTGCTGGGGCGCTTCGCGTCCGCGTCTGTTTTATATGGAATTGCCGCAGCGGTACTGATCGCGGCGGCTTTTTGTTTGCATTTCCTGCAAAAGAAAAGGAAGGGTTCCAAAGCCATTTGGCTGGCTGGTGCGGCTGTGGTTATGCTGGCGGCTTTTTCGACATCCAACGCGATGGCGGTGAAGCGGGTACCCACCGGAGAGGGGCTGCGTGTAACGGGGCATGTATACAGCGCACCCGAGCTGAACGACTACGGCAGCTATGTTTATCTGCTGGACAGCGTGACGGTGGACGGGGAGAAGGCGGGCAACGCCAAGCTGTATGTACCGGCAGAGCTGGGCGCTGATATCAAGTGCGGCGATGTGGTGGAAACGGTGGCTGAGGTGGAATATCCGCGCGGTGTGCGCAACCCCGGCGGCTTTGATGACCGGCTGTATCTGCTGTCGCAGGGGGTGCAGCTCAAAGCGTATGCCGAATCCGCGGCAGTAACGGGATACCGTTCCTCCTTCGGCGTGGTGATGGTGGAAGCGCGCGGGCACATCGGCGCTGTGATGGACCGCGTGTTCGAGCCGGACGTCGCGCCCGTTGCCAAGGGGCTGCTGCTGGGCGACAAGCGCGGCTTGGACGACGAGTCATATACCGATTTCAAGGATACCGGTATGGCGCACGTGCTGGCCGTGTCAGGGCTGCACGCGGGCATACTCATCGCCGCCGCGTATTTCTTTTTCCGGCTGCTGCGTATGGGGCGCACCCCGCGCCTCGTGGCGACGCTGCTGTTCATCGCCGCTTACGCCTGTCTCACCGGCTTGTCACCGTCCATACTGCGCGCGTCGGTGATGGCGGGAACGCTGCTGCTGCACCGTCATTTCGGGCGGCAGGCGGATACGCTGAACGGTCTGGCGCTGGCGTTTACCGCCGCGCTGCTGATCAGCCCGCTGGATCTCTTCATGGCCGGATTCCAGCTTTCGTTTGGCGCGGTGTTCGGCATACTGACGCTGGGCTGGCAGCTGCAGCATTGGGTTGTCCGAAAACTGCCGCGGCAGCTGTCGTGGCTGGGCGGTGCGGCTTCCGCGTCCGTCGGGGCGACGGCGGGGACGCTGCCGGTGCTGGCCGCTTCCTTCAATCGTGTGTCTTTATTGAGTGTGCTGCTGAATATATTCCTGATACCGCTGGCTTGTGCCATCATTGTGCTGGTCTTTATCTGCACGGCGGCCGGGCTGGTTTTTGCGCCCGCGGCATCCATATTGGCGTATATGCCCTCTGTGCTGATACGCTTTATGATGTCGGTGATCCATTGGGCGGCGGACATACCTTTCATGGCAGTGAACGTGGCGTCGCCGCCGTGGTACGCAGTGCTGGCATGCTTTGCGCTGCTGTTTGCCACGTCCAAATATCTGCTGGTGCGCGTACGGCTCAAAACGGCGCTGGGCGTCGGTATCTCTGTGCTGGCGGTGGCCGTGATGCTGCTGGCCCGGCCCGCGGGCCTGTACGTCGTGTTTCTGGACGTGGGGCAGGCGGACGCGGCGTTTGTGCGCACGGCGCAGGGCGGTGAGTATTTCATGGATGGCGGGCGTCCCCAAAGCGCTGAAGAGGTGGTGGACTTTGCAGTGCGCAACGGCATCAGTCCCGAAGCGGCATTCGTGTCCCACACCGACGACGATCATTTCGCGGGCATCGCCGCACTGTATGAGGCGGGGCTGCTGGACAAGGTATACTGCTCGTATCAGGAGGAGGCCAGGGTGCGTGAGGCGCTGCCGGGTGCCGAGGTGGTGCCCCTGAGTGCGGAGGATGCGGTGCAGCTGGACGATGGCACGCGCGCCGTGGTATTATACCCGTATAAGCACACGGTTACAAAGAGCACCAACGAATACTCGCTGGTGGTAAAATTGGAATATAAAGACCATACCGTGCTGTTCACCGGCGATATCAACGGCCAGACGGAGACGGCCGTGCTGACGGCATCGGGGCCCGTCGATATCTACAAGGCAGCGCACCATGGCTCCAAGTTTTCTTCGTACCGGCTGCCGCTTTCGGCGCTGGCTCCGGCCTACAGCGTGGTGAGTGTGGGCGCGAACAGCTTCGGGCATCCGCACGAATGGGCGATGAACAACCTTGAGGCTTACTCGGGCGAGGTGTTCGTGACGCGGGATGATTACGCAGTGGAATTCTTTGTGGATGACAATATTAAAGTGAATACGTTTGGTGATAAACAGCATGCCGAATAAAAACCTGTACATATTTTCCGGTGAGAGTTATATGGTGCGCGAGAGCTTGACTAAGCTCAAGGCTTCACTTGACATACAGATGGAGGAGCTTAACGTCACGATATACAACGAAATGCCGGACACGCAGCAGCTGATTGAGGCGTGCGCGGCGGTGCCGTTCCTGTCGGAGACGCGGCTGGTAGCGGTGCGCGACTGCGCCTTGCTCACGCCGTCGGGCAGCAAGGAGGAAGCCAAAAGGCTGGCGGACTACATCGAACGGCTGCCGGACACCACGGTGCTGGTGCTGTGCACGCCCGACGCGCCGGACAAGCGCAAGACGCTGTATAAGCGCGCGGGCGAGGTCGGCGTCGTCAGGGAGTTTGAAGCGCCGAACCCGTCTGCCTGTGCCGCCTTTGCGGCGGAGCAGGCCAAAAAGCATGGGGCGCGGATGAACGCGGCGGCGGCGCAGCAGCTGGTGGCGCTGGCCGGGTGCGACTATTACGCGCTGGCAAACGAAGCGGCCAAGCTGGCAGTATACAGCAATTTCGGTGAGATCACGGCGGCGCATGTCACTGCGTGCGTGTCCAAATCGCTGGAATACAATGTGTTTGAGATCCACAAGTATTTTGTAAACCGGCAGGCGGTACAGGCCAAGGCCATGCTGGACGACCTGATGGGGGATGAACGCCCCGAAATGCTCATCGGGCTGTTCGCGCGCAAAATTCGGGATATGTACAAGGTGAAAACGATGCTGGACGCGGGGTACGGACAGGGGAAGATCGCGTCGCTGCTGAACATGAAGCCGTATCCGGTGCAGATGCTGGTGAAGGAGTGTGCACGGTTTTCGCAGGACGAGCTGAGAGCGGGGCTGAACCTGCTGGCGGAGCTGGACTTCGGTATCAAAAGCGGGCGGTGCGACGCGGCGCTGGCCATGCCGGAAACGCTGGTGCGCGCCTACAAGCTGTAAGTGCGGGCGCGCCGGTCAAAGAAGCGCAACACAAAAAAGCCCGCAACTCAGCGGGCTTTGAAGCCGATGAATCTGTAGGCTCGCGTGTTAAGCCGGTTTGGTGAATTTACGCGGTAATGCCTGCAAAAGCCTTGGAAATCTGAGACTTCTTGCGGTCCACGTTGTTCTTATGAAGCGTACCTTTAAGCGCCGCTTTATCCAGAGCGCCGGTGTATTCTTTATAAAGAGCGGTGGCGGCATCCTTGTCGCCCGCTTCCACTGCGGCTTTAAATTTCTTGGCAACTGTCTTCAGTTCCGATTTTACCATGCGGTTTCTCAAGTTAGCTTTTGCTTCCACGCGCATACGCCGTTCCGCGGATTTAATATTTGGCAAGTTTCAAACCTCCACTATCAATACTCATTTCAATAACGAAGGCTATTTTAACACAGCCATGCACGTTTTGCAACACAATAATCTTGGGTTTTACCGATTTTAACGCCAACAATCGCTTGCCCATTTTTTTATTGGACAACTTTGTGCATTGTGGTACAATACGATTACAAATTGAGGAGGGCCTGTTTATGTATTGCAAAAAATGCGGGAAAGACTACCCGAAAACTAAGAAAGTTTGCGCGGATTGCGGAATGGCGCTCGTCTCCGGTTCGTCTCCGGCAGGCCGCAAGCGCACGGTTAACAAGGCTGTCTTCATTGTATTTGGCGTGCTCGTTGTCGCGATTGTTGCAGTTTTTCTGATTCTGGGGCTTTAGCGCACATCCGATCTCATTATTAGGCCGACGTCTGATTCGTATTGTTATTTTATTCTGCTGTTTGCACATATCTATGATATAATGAACCATATCCGGAATGAAAATGCCAAAATGGAGGATTGAATCCATGTTCTGTACAAGATGTGGTCAGCCGGTTGTCCAAGGATCGGCATTCTGTTCGCATTGCGGTCAGGCATTGCCGGTTTCGGCAGAACCGCAGCAGCCGTCTTCCGTTGCGATGCCGCACACGGACTGGCAGCCGCCGGTGTATCCGGAACGCCCAAATATGCCGCCCCAAGGCTATTATGCGCCGCCCGAGCCTCAAAGCTACGTGTCTCCCGTCAAGAAAAAAAGAACAGCGCTGGTTGTGGGGCTGTCAGTGGGAGGAGCGGCCGTTCTCGTCCTTATCGCGGTGCTGCTTTTCATTTGGCCCGGTTTCCTTAACACCGTCTCGGTGGCGGGAACATGGTACAGCGACAGCCGCGGCGAAGCCATCGTATTCGGTGCCGGCCGCAGCTTTGACGCATACACGTATTACGGCGATTTTGAAGGCGACTATAAATATGACAAGGCTGGGGGCAATGGTCATATAGAGATGAGCGACGCGCGTGAATTCGAGTTTGTGACGCAAAGCGGGAAGCTGTATGTGGATGGTATGGGCGAATTTATCAAGGCGGATGACCGCTTCGATATCGACGGCTTCATCGACGACGCCATTGAAGAATTCGGAACGGGCGAAAGCAGTTCCTGACCTTCAGTAGAAAATCAGCAGGCAGAAAACCGAAGAAAATTTACAATTATAAAAAGCCGGTCAATCGCCGGTTTTTTCTTTATATTATGGTAAAAAGCAGCTAAATCCGGCGGGTTCGCGAGTCTGTGACAGAATATGAAAGAGGTTGTCTTTGTAAGGGAACCGTGGTAAAATCAGTGGCAGTGACTTGACCCGGTTTTTACAAATGAAGGCGAGGAGCTTGCGTTGAGAGCAATCAAATACCTTGTTTCGATTATACTGGCCATCGCGCTGATCGTGGGCGTTGTGATATATGCTTTGGGAGAACAAAGGAAGGGGCCGGGCTCATCCGCTTCCCCGGATGATACAGTATCGGCAACTGTCGTTATCAATGAGTTCATGGCATCCAACAGCAGCTTTTTGCCGGACGAACAGGGAAACTACAGCGACTGGATCGAGATACACAACCCGACAGCCAGCGAAGTCAGCCTGTCTGGGCTGGGCTTATCGGATGACAAAGCCGAGGTCAAATGGGCGCTGCCCAGTGTCTCCCTGGCATCGGGTGGTTACCTGCTCGTTTTTGCGTCCGGACAGGATATCAAAGAACCGGGCGCAATGCTTCATGCCAATTTTAAGCTCAATGCGGCAAGCGGCGGGCTGTATCTGATGACAACGGCGGGACAGGTGCTGGACGCGGCGGAGTACGAGAACCAGTCGGGAAACATATCGCTGGGCCGGGATGCGCAGGATATGAGCGTCTGGAAGGCGTTCGACAAACCCACGCCGGGCTTTGCCAACGATGAAGCGGGTTATGCCGCGTTTCTGGAGAGCCGCAAGGCGGGGGATTCTCCGCTGATGATCACGGAAGTGATGCCGTCCAACAAGACGACGCTGGCGGACAATAAAGGCGTATACAGCGATTACGTGGAGATATACAACTCTGGGAGCGAGGCGGTGAACCTCAATGGGTACGGCCTCTCCGACGACCCTGCCGACGTGCTGGGCTGGCGGTTCCCGGACGTGACGATAGAGCCGGGGGCTTACCTTTACGTGTTCGCATCCGGTGCGGATGCAGATGGCTCCGATCTGGAAAAGGGCGTTATCCATACGAATTTTCGGATTTCCTCCTACCAGGAGACGATCGTGCTCAGCAACGCCGCGGGGCTGCTGATCGATGAGGTGACAGTGGCTGAGCTGAGGTCCGACCAGGCGTATGCGCGCGCGGCGGGTGCAAACGGCGCGTACGGCAACGACTGGCAGGTGACGAGCCAGCCCACGCCCGGATATGCCAACACCGATGCGGGTTACACGCAGTTTCTGGAGAACAACCCCATCGCGCTGGGCCCGGTGGTGATCAGCGAGGTGATGGCGTCCAACTCGCAGTATCTGCAGGAGGCTAACGGCGAATTTTACGACTGGATCGAGCTGTGCAACCAGAGCGGCGAGCCGGTGGACATTTCGGGATATGGCCTGACGGACAACGCGGGCAACCCGGCCAAATGGCGGCTGCCCGAGCTGACGCTGAGCCCCGGCCAATGCATCACGGTGCTGGCGTCGGGTGAAGCGGGCAGCGACGCGCAAAAAAAAACTTTATCCATACCGGCTTTAAGCTCAGTGCGGACGGCGAGATGCTGGCCTTGTTTGATGCCAGCGGGGTGCTGCAGGACAAGTATAACCTGAGCCGCCTGCCATACGGCATATCGGTGGGCAGGATGGCTGGGCAGTCTCCGCTTTTTTATTTTGAACAGCCGACACCCGGCGCGGCCAACGCCAACCCGCTGGAAGGCGTCACAGCCATACCGAAAACCTCGGCGGCACCGGGCAGCCACGGCGAAGCGCAGACCGTCACGCTGGAGTGCGATACGCCGGATGCCAAAATCTATTACACGCTGGACGGTAAAGAGCCGACTGCCGGGTCCAGCCTGTATGCGGGGCCGGTGACAGTGGACAAGACGGGCATGATCAGGGCCCGGGCTTACAGGGACGGTTTTTTGCCCAGCGTCATCAAAACGGCGACGTATTTTATCGGTGAGGAGCATGCGCTGCCGCTGCTGTCCATCGTGACAGACCGTGAGTACCTGTTCAACAAAGAAACAGGCATCTACGAGCTGGGCCCCAATCCGGTGCTGGTGGAGGGGTCAACCACCCACTACGAGGTGGCCAACTATCTGGAGCGGGGCAAGGAGTCGGAGCGGCCCTCCTCGTTCGAGGTGTTCGATGAAAACGGGCAGGAGGTTTTTGCCCAGAACGTCGGCATCCGCATCGCGGGCGGCTACAGCCGCGACAACAAGCAGAAGTCCTTCGCCATCATGGCGCGGAGCCAATACGGCGGCGGTTCGCTGCCATACGCGTTCTTTGATAACCGCCCTTTTGCCGAGTACCAGTCGCTGGTGCTGCGTCAGGGCGGGCAGGACCAGACGATCGGCAAGATCAAGGAGCTTGTGACGCTGTCGCTGGTCGAGGATAAGGGTTTTAACTTCCTGACACAAGCGTGGAAGCCGTATGTGCTGTATCTGAACGGCGAGTACTGGGGCGTGTACTTCATGATGGAGAAGCGCAACGAGAACTTCATCGCCCAGCATGAGAACTTTGAGGACCCGGACAGCATGAACATCATGTGGTCCACATCGCGGCTGATACAGGGGGACGACGACGGCTACAAGGATCTGATGGCGTTTATCGAAGCGCACGACATGTCCGATAAAGAGAACTATGAGCATGTCGCGGCGCAGCTGGATACGGACAGCTTTATGGATCTGATGATCAATCAGATCTGGGTGGCCAACTCGGACTATGCGAACATCGAGTATTACCAGCTGTTGCCGCGGGGCAAGTGGAAGCAGATATACTACGATTTTTGCTGGACCTTTGGCAGCAGCGAGTTCCCCAACGGCGACCACCCGACCCTCGCCAAGCGTATGGACAGCTCCAAGGCGGGGTCTACGCTGTTTAACGGGCTGCTGAAATACAAGCCGTGGCGGGACGCCTTCATCGAGCGGTTTGCCTGGGCGCTGGAAGAGATTTACGCGCCAAACCGCGTGATTGAGACGATCGATACGATTGCGGATATGGTGCGCAGCGAAATGCCGGCGGAGCGTGAAAAGTTCGGCGGCTCCGTGCAGGGCTGGGAGACGACGCTGGAAAACATGAAGAATTTCGCGAGGAAGCGTGGCGCGAACGTGGTCCAACAGCTCAAAGACGCGTTCCCGCTCACCGACGGGCAGAAGAAGCTGCTGGACGACGCGGTCGATTACAATGAATAGTTATTGCGGTATACGGCGATATTTGTTGTATAACGTGGATAGAGGATGGTAATGGCAAGAAAAGACGATGACATTTTCAGAAAGCTGGATAAGCAAAAGCCGCTGGTGAAGCGCAAGGACCTGCAGCCGCTTTCCTCGGGCGAATTTTCGTCCCGCACAGCGGCGCCGCGCACAGCCGAAACGCTGCGGCAGGCTCCGGTATCCAGAAAACCGGTGCCGCGCAACCCCGCAGCGAGAGGAGCCGAGCTGGCCAGCCGGTACAACCAGAAGCAGCCGGTACCCGCACAGGGGCTGACGGTTTTCGGCGACGAAGACAGCACAAAAACGGACAGACAGACCGCCGGAAAGGCAACGCCTCGGGCAACGCCAAAAGTGCAGCCTGTGGCGAGCGCGCGCACTGAACCCCGGCAACCGGACAGAGCAGCGGCGCCGAGACGGGAAGCGTATGAGACGCCGCGGGCACAGGTCATACCGGATGCCGCCGCAAGAGCCAACCTCGGCGTCCGTCCGAAAAAGGAGCTGGCTGCCGATCTGGATATATTCACCGGACAGGCCCGCCCGCCGGCAGCGCGTGACAGGTCGTACGGCCATTCCACCTCGGTGCAGCGGCGTGCCGCCGAGGAGACAGAGGCAGCGCCCGATGTTCCCGCCAAAGAGCTTTCTTTGCGGCATGAGCTCAAGTACTATATCAATTTTCATGATTATGTGCTGCTCAAGAACACGCTCAAACCCCTGCTTTCGCTGGACAGAAACGCGGGAGAGGACGGCGACTATCATATCCGCAGCTTGTATTTCGACGATGCGTATGATACGGCGCTGGCGGAAAAGATGGCCGGCAGCGACATCCGGAGTAAGTTCCGCATCCGCATCTACGACTTTTCGGACGATATCATCAAATTCGAGAAGAAGTACAAGCAGGGGCAGTACATCGGCAAAACCAGCTTCACGGTGACGCGCGATGAATGTGAGGCGCTGATCGCGGGAGATTGCCGCTGTCTGGAAGGACGACGCGAACGGCTGGCGGGGGAAATTTTCCTTCAGATGAAAAATAACCTTTTAAGGCCGCGCGTGATCGTGGACTACAAGCGCGAAGCCTACGTATCGCCTTTTGAAAACGTCCGGATCACCTTTGACAAGGACTTGAAGGCGGGGCTTTGGCTGACGGATATATTCAATCCGCACGCGCCAACGATGCCGGTGCTGGAACCGGGTACGATGGTGCTGGAGGTCAAGTTCAACCGGCATCTGCCGGTGTTCATCAAAGCGGTGCTGAACAACGTAAACGCGGCGCAGAGAAGTGCCGTATCAAAATATGTATTATGCAGGAAGCATGAATAGGAGGAGTTTATATGGGTGCAACAGACATTATTAAGAAGGGCGTATTGGACAATTTTACAATGTCAGAGGATTTGAGCCTTGGTACGGTGCTGATTACATTGGGTGCGGCGCTGGTGCTGGGGTTGTTCATCTATCTGGTCTACCGGCTGACATTCAACGGCGTGATATTTGCCAGAAGCTTTGGGACCTCGCTGATACTGCTGACGATGGTGACGGCAATGATCATCATGCCGATCACGCTGAACTTAGGGCTCGCACTGGGTATGGTGGGCGCGCTGTCCATCGTCCGTTTCCGCACGGCGGTGAAGGACCCGCTCGATACGATTTTCATGTTCTGGGCGATAGCGGTCGGCATCGTGCTGGGTGCGCGTCAGTTTGCTTTGGCCGGCGTGGCCTCCGCCTTCATCGGCGTGGCGCTGCTGCTGTGGAACCTCGTCAAGTCCAAGAAGAACTTCCCGTTTATGCTGGTGCTGCGCTTTGAGGAAGGCTGCAAAAAGGAAGTGCAGGCGCTGCTGCGCAAGATGCCTCCCGGCCGTCTGAAATCTAAGATCGTGTCCGAAGGGACGATCGAGCTGACGATCGAGATGAACATACGGGAGAGCGAAGCCGGAATGATCGATTCTTTCTCGACGGTTCCCGGCGTGCTCAACGCGTCACTGATCAGCTACAAGGGAGATATAGTCGCATAACATGCGCTTGATATTCCGGTAAAAGAAAAGGCGGACCGCCGTTATTGGCGTCCGCCTTTTATGATGCTGCTTTTATTCGCTGGCCAGCAGCGTGATGCTGTAGCCGGTTTCGCCCGTCTGCCGGAGGATGAGGCGCTTTTGGGATATGTCGGCACCGCCTTTGCGGGCTGCGACCGTCAGCGTGCATTGTGCCGCGAGAGCGTCGTCTTCGCCGAAGGGCGACCAGTATATTGTATCATCTGATGCGGCGGCATACGACGCACCCTTGCTGTCCGCCACATAATCGGGCGCGCCCCAGGTGAATAGTGTGCCCGCGTCCACCGACAGCAGTATGTCGTCGGCGCCGGGGCAGCTGACGCGCAGCGGAAATCCGGGGACGCTGCTGTCTGACGCCAGATACTCGTTCAGCGACGTTTCCACGCCCGGCTTCAGCGTGATCTCCGACCAGTCGTTGGAAAAAACGGTCACTGTCAGCTCTTCCGGCTGGGCGGTTGGCATCAAAAACGAAACAGCCAGACTCAGCGCCAGTATGATAACCGACGCACCGATGCCAATGACCAGCCGGGCTTTGCGGCTCAGCGGCTTCTTTTCCTCCGGAGCATACGGCCCGGCAGCATTTTGCTCGTCAAAGTCGTTCTGTCTGTCATCCATCCGTAGGCCTCCCTGATCCCTGTATTGACTTGTTTCCTTATATTAGTTATACCATAGAATGAACCTGGACAGCCATCCCTTTTTCGTTTTAATTCACAAACATATTTTCGCGCAAATATACATTCTCTACCATATATTGTGGGGTCTGTTTTGGTGCATACAATTTTATTTTTTTTGTTGCAATGGCTTGTTTTTTTTAGAAGGATTTCTCAAAAATACAACGAAATAATATTGACAGGTGGGGAGAAATGGGTAACAATGGTGAGGAACGGTTTCAAGTGGTGAATTAGTGGGTATATATTAAGCAAGAAACAAAAAAAGACGTGCGGTTGTCGATGCCGCAGTCGGGAGCAGGCAGTGAAGGGGTCATTGATCGGGACATACTTTCATAGCGTGGACGAGAAGGGCAGGCTGGCGGTACCCTCCAAGCTGAGGGTGGAGCTGGGTGATCCTTTCTATATCACGTATCTGAATGGTGACTGCCTCTCCGCATACTCCGAAGAAGAATGGCAGAAGTTCGCAGACAAGCTCAATGCGATACCGCAGACGGATGCCCGGGCTCAGCGCTACGTGCGTATGATATTCTCGAGCGCCTGCAAGTGCGAGCCGGATAAGCAAGGCCGTGTGCTGCTGCCCCAGCACCTGCGCGACAAGGTGGGTATCGACAAGGAAGCTGTGATGATCGGTGCGTCGTACCGGGCCGAGATCTGGGCCAAAGAGAAGTGGCAGGCGTTCATCGATGCCGAGCCGGATGAAGGCGATGCGCTGCTGAGTCTGGCATCGTACGGTATCTGAGCGATGTCATCGCACACAACGGTGCTGCTCCGAGAAACGGTAGAAGCGCTGGCTTTAAAACCCGGCATGACGGTGGCGGACGGTACGCTGGGCGGCGGCGGCCATGCCGAAACGATACTCGAACAGATATCGCCGGGGGGGCGGCTGATCGGTATCGACAAGGACGAATATGCTCTTGAGCGGGCGGCGGAGAGGCTGAAGCCGTATGTGGGGCAAACAACTTTCGTCCACGATGATTTTCGGAACATCAGGTCCATACTTAGCGGACTTGATATAGATGGGATAGACGGAGCGGTGCTTGACTTGGGGGTCTCATCGTTCCAGCTGGACCAATGTAACAGGGGGTTTTCATATAACCTGGATTCAAGGCTTGATATGCGCATGAACATAAAAGATAAAACATGCGC
>JAEZHF010000082.1 GCA_023416745.1 Bacillota bacterium | reverse complement strand
TTTGAGAAGCTCAATCTTTTTCTGCATGAAGTCAAGCGCGCACATATACAAGAGTTCGTTACAGAAATGCATCAAAACGGACGATTAGACGGGGGCGGCGGGTTGCGCGTGACTTCAATCAAGAAATATGTTGCGAATATCTCCAAAGCGCTTGATCAGGCGGTCATCGACAGGTTCATACCCGAAAATCCTTGCAGCTTAATCCGTTACCCAAAGGAGCAGCCCTTTGAGGCAAGGTTCTTGAAGCTCCCTGACCTCAATACGCTGCTTGAAGCCGTGCATGACATGGTTATAGAACCTGCTATCATTCTGGCCGTCTACTATGCGCTGCGCCGCGGAGAAATCCTCGGGATTCGCTGGAGCGATATCGATTTTGAGAGAAACATTGTTTATATCAAAAACACTAGAGTACGCGTGGGAGAGCCTGTTGAAAAAGGCCCGAAAAACAAAGCCAGCATGGCTCCAATGCCATTAATGCCAAACGTGAGGGATTATCTGTTGACTCTCAAAAAACAGCAAGCTGCGTACGCTAAGGCCTTTGGAAAGCAATATCATCACAACGATTACATCTGCAAATGGCAGGATGGCCGTCCGTTTGAGTATAAGTATGTGAATTCTGTGTTGGGACGAGTCTTAAAGCAAAACAAGTTGCCTCATAGAACGCTCCATGAATTGCGGCACAGTACAGCTTCGCTGCTTCGCGCTCAAGGATTTTCTCTACAGGAAATTCAGTCTTGGCTCAGACACGGAGATATAAAATCCACAATGAGATATGCCCATGATGATATCGATGTGAGGATAAATGCATCGGAAAGATTGAATGGAATATTCGTCAATCAGCAAAAGGTGAAAGAAGTCGTATAATCCATTAGAAGTTTCATTAGAAGTGGCCAATTTTGGGGTTGTATGAGAAAAAGAAAAAATCCGAGAACCCAGTGTTCATCGGACTTTTCAATGGTCTGGGTGAGAAGATTCGAACTTCCGGCCTCTTGAACCCCATTCAAGCGCGCTACCAAGCTGCGCCACACCCAGACGACAACGCACGAGACGGTGAAATCACGTGCGCATATTATTCTAACAACGAAAGCCGCTTGTGTCAATTAAAATTATGCATAAACAGCGGCTCTCTAAAACTTTGGTTTTAATCGGGTTCTTCTTCGCTCAGAGCGTGCGCAAGCCACTGCTGATCCACCTTAAGGAATACGTCGCCGCAGTCTTGAGGCAGCAGTTTGTCGAAGTCCGCCATGGCGTGCGCGTAAGCCTCGGCGGGTATGTCGACGGAAACATCGTTGTCTTTCAGCATCACCGTGAAACCCAGATTGCCATCCGGCCGTATTTCTTCGAATATCATGTTATAGACGGTATCTTGGCTTGTCTGCTGGCAGACAGTGGCATAAACGGCCTTCATGGCTTCGATCACGCGGTCACTCATCCCTGCATCAAATATACGGAGCTTCTCCGCGAACTCAACATATGAATCTGTCACACGAAGCGTACCGGTGCATTTGGATTTATACACCGTGGGAATGGGCAGGGAGGCTTCCTTGTAGCCCGGCACCAGATAGATGCAGTACCCGCCTTCACTGTTGCAACACAGGAACACCTCATCCACAAAAAAACGCCGTCTGCAGCCCGGGCAGGTCCACTCGAAAAATGTGCCGTCCAGCAGGCTGTCCCTGAGCTTCGGATCGGCAGATATATCGGCCATCGCGGGTATTTTGTGAGAGGCGGACTCGTGACACGCCGGACATTCAATGGTTTGTTCTTTCATCAGCCTCTCCTATTGCGCTTGGGCGACGGTTTCTGTCAGCACCTTGATCGTGCGTTCGCGAGAATCCTGCAGATCGTCTGCGATGGTACTGTCAGCGATGGAGGCCAGGTCCGCCGGGAACACGACGAAGCGGCCTTTGCCGGAGTCGGTGCACAGCGTGGGGATGTAGGTGAGCGATGAAAGCGTCGTCATATGAGTATCCACCGTTTTCTCCAGCGTCATGCAAACGATCACACCGTCCTTGTGCATCTGCTTGCCCATGCTGGATATAAAATTGCCTAATGAATACAGCACCGGTACAGGGCCGCGCTCCGTTTCAATGGTTTCAAACGGCTGCGTACAGTGCGGATGCGCGCCGAGTATGATATCTGCTCCGGCGTTGGCCACAAATTCAGCGATCTTGCGCTGTTCCCGGTTGGGTTTGTGTGTATGCTCGCTGCCCCAGTGTATGGAGACAATAATGAAGTCGGCACCGGCTTGCTTAGCGGCGGCAATGTCCGAGGCCACCAGGTCTTCGTCGTAGCGGTCAACCATGAAAGCGTTGCCGCTGCCGGGGCTGTTGTTCAGTACGTCGGTATATGCCAGCACCGCCACATTGATGCCCTTGACATCCATAATCAGCGGCTTTTTGTCCTCGGGCGCAGCATAGGCACCGGTATGCGGTATGTTATGCTCATCCAGCTTCTGCAGCGTTTTAACAATGCCGTCCGCTCTGTAATCGCAGATGTGGTTGTTCGCATTAGTCAATACATCGAACCCGCAGCCCAGCACAGCGGTGAGATATGATTCGGGCGCGTTGATCTTGGGGCTGCCGGACGAGACAGCTGGCGTCTCGGTTTCCAGTGACGGCGCTTTTGCAGCACCGTATAAGCTTGAGCATAGCGCTGTTATACCGGTGTCATCGGATCCGGAATTTGGATCATCCTCACCGGTGCCCGGATCGCCGGTACTGGGGATTTCCTCTGTCGGTTCTGCCGAGGGCGCGGGGGAGGAGCTGCCGGGCGTGGGCGAGGGAGATGCGCTGTCGGATGATGATGCCGTATATTTATACCCGTCGGCGATCAGCGTCTCCAGGTTGCCGATGGCAAGGTCAGCTGAGGAAATGGTGTCCTTCACTTCCTCGAAGCAGTAGTCGAAATTATAAGTTTTGCCGTCCCGGGCGGCGCTCAGCTGAGCGCTCAGGCACAGCAGGTCGCCCGCCACCATCACGGTCACGCGCGTGGGCTCGGGCACCGGGGTAGGAGTGGGAACGGGCGTGGGGGTGGGGGTGGGCGATGGCGTAGGTTCGGGCGTGGGCGCGGCGGTAGGCGCCGGTGTGGAAACCACCACGGTTTCGCGTTTATTTTGGCAGCCAATCGCTGCCAATAGAATGAAACACATCATCACCAATAATACACGTTTCATCAATAACTTCCTTATATCGACTTTTTTATTATCATAACACGCGATACTTATACGAACAAGCATATAACGATAAAGTCAGCAATGTAACGAGGAGGATAATTGCATTATTATTCTTTGTTTGTTCATGTTCGATTTGATATAATGTTAAACAAATGACGCCTGATCGTCGTACCGGCTTCAAGGAGGATAAGTGATGCACAAAAGGTGGGGTATGCTGCTGCTGGCTGTTTTACTAGCTGTTTTGCTGACGGGCTGCCAGTTTTCGATAGATTGGGACAGCGATTATCCGCCCCTTTTCTGGAGCGACAGGGAGGAGGCATTGCAAAACAGCGATCTGCCCGCGCTGCCCAATGACGATGACCTGATACCGCTTGATGTGCTGATGGGATACTCCGAGTATACGCCTCCGCAGATATCCGCGGACGGCGAGATGGTACTGTACCGCCATATGACGGACTATATGGATTCCGTGGTGGTGGAAAACTGGAGAACGGGTGAGGAGACGGTGGTGCCATGGCCTGATGTGATGGGCAATCCCAGTTTTGTGTGGGCGCCTGACGGCGATACAGTGCTGTTCTTTGTGGATGATATGGGCGACGAAAATTACGGGCTTTATACTGCGAGCACCCAAACCGGTGAGACGAAAACGATATTGCCGGGAGGCGACAACGACTGCTATTACGTATCTGACAATCCTGCTAACGATAAGGAAATATATCTGGGAGTGTTCAACTTTAACACGCAGCTGTTCGATCTTTATCTGTACAATTACGAGACGGGCATGAATTCGCTGGTGCTGCAGAATCCGGGCGACGTGACGGGCTATATATTTGACAACAGCGGTTCGTTGCGCATGGTGACGCGAACGGATGAAAAAGCGGGCAGTCACACGTGGCTCAAAGGTTCAAAAGCGGCGGGCACAGTGTTCAGCGAGACGGACTGGCAGCGGGTCGATGCGCTGTCGTGGGACTACGAGGACGCGGATACAAGCGGTGTTTACGGCTTTATGCAGGATAACGTGCACGTGCTGTTTGAGGATTCTTCCGTCAGCAATACATCGGCGCTGTGCACGTATGATCTTGACAGCGGCGAGATAGAGAAGATATTCAACGATCCGGACTACGATGTATATGGCTCGTGGACTGACCTTGAATTGAATGAGGTGACCGCGGTCAGCGTGTATGCAGACAAAATTGAGTGGCATGTGCTGGACGACAGCTTTCAGCCGGATTATGATGTGTTGAGCGCGATTGACGACGGCGTGTTTGAGATATTCGATTCCAGCGAAGACGACGCCTACTGGCTGGCGGCATATATGTCAGATACCAGCGAGATGGATTTCTATGTGTATGATATGGCCAAAAAAGAAGCGACCTTCCTGTTCAACGCACGGCCTGAGGTAGGCGAGCTGAACCTCTCGCCGGTGGAGCCGATATCGTATACCGCGTCGGACGGGCTGAAGATCGAAGGCTATGCGACGTTCCCGCTCGGTACGGACAGGAAGGAGTTGCCCACGGTGGTGCTTGTGCACGGCGGCCCCTGGGTGCGTGACACGTGGGAGTACAATGCCGAAGTGCAGTTTCTGGCGAACCGCGGCTACCTCGTGCTGCAGGTGAACTACCGTGGTTCCTCCGGTTACGGCAAGGATTTTCTGCTGGCGGGTGACAAGGAATGGGGCCGCAAGATGCATCAGGACATATTGGACGCGGTGGACTACGCTGTTGACCAGGGATGGACGGATTCGGAGCGCGTGGGCGTGTACGGCGCGTCCTACGGCGGCTATGAGGCACTGGTGTGTGCCGCGTTCTCGTCCGACGTGTTCCAGTGTGCAGTAGACGCATTCGGACCTTCCAGCCTGCTGACATTTATCGAGTCGATACCGCCGCAGTGGGCGGTGGAGTATCAGGATCTGATCCGCTCGGTGGGCGACCCGGACACCGAGGCGGCGGACATGAAAGCCCGTTCGCCGCTGTATTTCGCGGACGACATTGAGATACCGCTGCTGATCGCGCAAGGGGAAAACGATGTGCGCGTGCCGCAGAGCGAGTCCAAACAGATGGTAGACGCGCTCAAGGAAGCGGGCGTGCCGGTAACGTATATGCTGTTCCCGGACACCGGCCACGGCTTTAACTCGCTGCAGGCTCGCGTGGATTTCTACTCGGAGATGGAAAGCTTTTTTGCGGAGCATCTGGGCGGGCTGGCGGCACAGGAGTAAAAAAGAGGGATTGTGATTAAAGGGGCGGCGTTGTGTGAAATGAAGCCCCTTTTTTGTCTCCCAAAAGTTATTTACAATTATGGATTATCCTCATGAGGACGCTTGGATTTTAAAAACGGTTCAATTTTGCATGTATGACAGGCAGCCTATATTTTTCTATTTCCGCTGTTTTAAGCCTTCTAATTGTGATGCTTTTAAATATGGGTTTTATATTCAGGCCACCTACGAAGTCGATCTCCCATGAAATACTTTCGTCATCTTCAATAAACCAATATGCCTCAGCCTAAAAGCCTCATTCCACTGGTCACGGCTGAAATCATCTTCGATAACCTCTTTGGTGAAGAACTTCATAATATAATTCTCCTTTTGACTGTGCATGTAATTAGTTGACGATGGGATCACTCAACACCAACTCAATGATACCCGGCAGGAAGGAATTCCAGCCGAATTCTTCATATGTTTCAGCTCGCAGCATTCGCGCGGTCTCGTCCGGCCCGATGCTGTATTCGGTTCCGATCTCCGGCGTCACTGCGATGAAGCCGGGGTTGGCGGGGTTGTATGCGCTGATGGCGCTGTCCAGATCACGGAAACGTATGAGCGGTGTCTCGATGCTGTCCATCATCAAAACGAGCCGCCCGTATCTGTAGCTGTAGACCATGCCCTCGGCCACGGATCGGGCGTAATCCGTCAGCGTACCGCCCAGTCCGCTCAGGCCATATCGGAAGGCCTCTCTTCGGGGCGAGTAACCGTCGTTCAGCAACGCTGACAGCGACGATGCAAAGGCCAGTGACTGCTCGTCGCTCCGGTATGTCAGGAACGGTTTGTTGTAATACATAAACTGGCCGCGCTGATGGAGGTCCACATACAGCCGCGTGCGGGGATCGGGCACGTATGTATTAAAGAAACGGATCATGGCCTGGCTTTCACGTTCAGACCCGAGGTGATAGCCCGGAAAGAAGTCAAGCGACGGCGCATTCTCAATGTCAGGGGAGGGTTGAACACCTTTGAGCAGCATGCCCGCGTTGAGAGACGGCATATTGCGGTTCAGGTCTACGCCGTTGGCGTTGGATTTGCGGCCGGCATCTCCGCCGATCATGATCAGCTCGCGTCCGTCCGGGTTGACGAGCGGCACACACACGATGGTGACCTGTTCGAGCAGATGCCGCATATACGCGTCCGACTGGGCTTTGACCATCAGGTCGTTCATCATCTTGACCAGATAGTCCGCACCGGCGAACTCGCGCGCGTGCACGCTGCCGGTCAGCAGTATCACAGGCTTATCCGCAGAGGGGACATCTTCTGATTTGAGGTCAATCGTCACCATGTAGATGTTGCGTCCCTGCTCGCTGTCGCCGATGTCCAGCACGTCCACGCCTTCGTACAGGTGCAGATTGAACAGTATGCCTTCAATTTGGGCATAGTCCATCGGTTCGTTCAGGTCTACCTCCAGCATTTGCGGTGTGCCCCGTCGGTTCAGCGGCATCCATTCGATGGTCATGGCGCTGTCGTAGTCTTCCGGCTGCATGCCGGCGATCGTCATGCGGCCGGTGTCCGCCAGATCACGGTTGATGGCCGCCAGGCTCCACAACGGCTGATATGCACCGGTGGGGATGCCAAGCCCGCTAAGACCCGCGGGGCGGACAACTACAGCACTTGAATCACCACCACCGTATTGGGAAAATGCTGGAAGAACCACTTCGCCAGCTGCTGAACGACCTAAAACGGGAGCATCTCCGGACAGAAGCGCCATTAAACAAGCGCCCGATACGGCAGCAAGGAGCGCGGTTTTGACCAAACCGAATATTAGATGTGGACGAGATGGCATCATCATGCAATCCTCCTGATACGACTATATAAGCGCAGCGCTGCTTTGTCAAATTATGTCGACGCGTGCGATAGTCGGGTGTCTGGGTGGATACGGGCAGCCTGTGCCCAGAGGCTTGTGCTCAAAATCTACCTGAGCTCTCAAATACCTCTGTTTGACAGCGCCTGACAGTGGTATAATTACATATCGGTGTTTTATCAAACCAAAAGGGGAATCTCATGAAAAGCAAACGAGCACATTACGACGTGGCCATCATCGGCGGCGGTATCGGCGGGCTGATGGCGGCGCACCGACTGTCTGTTTCGAATCCGGCTCTTAATATTATAATGCTGGAAAAGGGCACCGCGCTGGAGCACCGCAGCTGCCCGATGATCACAAAAAAATCTGCGACGTGCATCCATTGCGCGCACTGTGCCATCATGGAGGGTATGGCGGGCGCGGGGGCGTTCAGCGACGGTAAATATATCATTTCCACTGAATACGGCGGCTGGCTGACCGACTATCTGCCGGCTGCCACTGTAATCAATTATATCGAGCAGGCGGATAAGCTGCTGGTGGGCTACGGCGCGACGACGGACCGCTACCAGCCCGATAACGAGCTCAAAAAGCTTTGCATCCAGCACGATCTGCACATGCAGCAGGCGAGCTTAAAGCACCTGGGTACGGACGCCAACTTTGAAACGATGAAGCACATGGTGGCCGATGTGGCGCAGCGTGTGGAAATACTGACGCGCACCGAGGTGCTGGACGTCGACAAGGACACGCACCGGCTCATGACGAGGGACGGGGATCTGACCGCGGACAGCATTATATTTGCCGTGGGGCGTGTGGGCAGCCGAATGTTTTCGGGCTGGTGCCGCCAGAACGGTGTGGAAATGACCAACAATCAGGTGGACATCGGCGTGCGTGTGGAGCTGCCGTCCATGGTGTGGGAGCATTTCTCACAGCGCATCTATGAGCCCAAGATTTGGTACCGCAGCAAGCGCTACGGTGATACCACGCGCATGTTCTGCTTCAACGAGCGCGGCAGCGTGGTGATGGAGAACACCGATGGCGTACTGACGGTGAACGGGCATTCGTACAAGGGTGAGGACAAGAAAACGCAGAACTCCAACTTCGCGCTGTTGTCCACGATACGTTTCACGCAGCCGTTCAAGGAGCCCATTGAGTATGCGCGCTATGTGGCCTCACTCGCAAACCTCATCAGCGGCGGCAGCGTGCTGGTGCAGCGGCTGGGTGACCTGGAGACGGGACGGCGCACCGATGCCGCGCGGCTGCGTAAATCCACCACCGCGCCCACGCTGGACGTGGTGCCGGGAGACCTCAGCCTGTGCATGCCCAAACGTCAGCTGGACAGCATCATTGAGACGCTGCACGCGCTGGATCGTGTGGCACCCGGTACGGCTAACCATGATACGCTGCTGTACGGTATCGAATGCAAATACTATTCCGCGCGGCCAGCGGCCGAGAACTTTCAGTTGGTCGGCTGCAAGGATATCTATGCAGTGGGCGACGGTGCGGGCTTCACGCGTTCGCTCTCGCACGCAGCGGCGCACGGCCTGTATGTGGCGGATCTCATCACGGAGAAGCGCAAATGATGAAGCTGTTTTTCGTCAGCCGGCAGGAAGTGTTGATTCCGTTCAACAACTATCGGCTTATTGCGCTGCGGCCTACTATCAGGGCTCTCATCGTGGTGGTGGCTGTTTTTAATGCATTGCTGTTGATTCCGGACCTGATTAACTTGGAAGGTGCGGCCGCCACAACGGTGCTGATAATGAGGACGGTTTTCAGCTTGATGGTGCTGTCAGGGTTCTGGTGGACGGTTAAGCTGAAGTCGTTCCGGGTTTACTCGGACATGATCACATTAATGGAAGCGGCGGCGCTGTTTGTTTTCCTTGCGGTATTTTGCCTTTATCCCCAGCCGGACTTCACAATACAGATGCTGGGCATGATGGTGATCATACTGCTCATTTATCTGGTGCCCAACAGCTGGCTTTACATGAACATCGTGGCGGCTTCGGGTATTGTCAGCTTTTTGGTATGTGCCTTGTTTATCGTCAAAGGAATGGAAGCCGCACAGATCACGGCGGGTATGGTTTACCTCGTGGTGGTGTCGGTGCTGTGCTCCATCTTCTCGCTGCATATACGCGCATATCAGTACCGCGAGTATGTATCCCGCGCCGACCTGCTGCGCGATTATGCGACGGACCCGCTGACGCGCCTGGGCAACCGGGTCAAACTGGAGGAAGAATCCGCCAGGTGGATGGACTGGTCGCTGAAGTTTGGGGTGCCGCTTTCACTGATTGTGATGGATGTGGACAACATGAAGCAGGTGAATGATACCTATGGGCATGTTCAGGGCGACGCGGTGCTTTGCCAGGTGGCCGAGGAGCTGTGCGCCAATCTGCGCAAGAACGATGTGTGCGTGCGCTGGGGCGGAGACGAGTTTATGCTGCTGCTGCCCAATACTCATATACGGGAGGCGGAGAAGCTGGCCCGGCGCGTTCAGCAGGCAATCAGCAGCCGCGCGTTTGATCCTCCGGTAAAAGTGACGTGCAGCTTTGGCATTGCGCCGATGCAGCCGGGCTACAGCCTGAATGCGCTGATAGCAAAGGCTGACGAATCGATGTACGCGGCGAAGAAGCTGGGAAAGAATACAGTACGGACAGCGCCGTGGCCGGTTTCCGGCGGGCCTGATATTCCGGTCTGACCGCTGACCATATAACCAAATGAGAAACGCCGCAGCTAAAGCGGTGTTTTTGTATGTAATGCGGGCACATGCAAGCCTGAGCCCTTTACTGTAATGGCAGCAAGTGGTATACTGCGATTTAAGATTGATTGCTTGGAGGGCAGATATGATTGAGATAACCGGGGTATCAAAAACATATGGCGGACGCGTCAAAGCGGTGGACAATATCTCCTTGACGGTAGAGCCGGGCAGCATATACGGCTTCCTTGGGCCCAATGGTGCGGGTAAGACGACGACGATCAAGCTGATCGCCGGGATTATACAGCCGGACAGCGGCGTCATAAGCGTGAACGGTTATGACACGGCCAGGGACGCTATAAAGGCCAAGATGTCCATCGGCTTTGTGCCGGACGATCCCAACGTGTTTTTGCACCTCAAGGGTGTGGAATACTTAAAGTTCATGGCGGACATATATGAGGTGGCGGCCGGACAGCGCCAGAGCGTGATTGCCACGCTGGCGGAGCGCTTTGACATGACGAAGGCGCTGGGCGACAAGATACAGAGCTATTCGCACGGCATGCGCCAGAAGATTGTGATCATGGGTGCGCTGATGCACAAGCCCCGTGTGTGGATACTGGACGAGCCGATGACTGGGCTGGACCCCAAATCCGCGTTTGAGCTCAAGTCGATGATGCGCGAACACGCAGACGCGGGCAGCACAGTGTTTTTCTCCACGCACGTGCTGGAGGTGGCCGAGAAGCTGTGCGACAACGTGGCAGTGATCAGCGCGGGGCACATACTGTATGCAGGCAGTATGGACGGGCTTAAGGCTACCAGTGATTCATCGCTGGAAAAGATGTTTTTGGAGATGACGGAACATGCGTAAAATATGGGTGCTGCTTCGGGTGCTGCTGAGGAGCGGCGGCACATTGACTTCCAAAAAGAAGGGGCGTCAGTGGTGGTTTTGGCTGCTGCTTGGGTTCGCGTTTTTGACGCTTGCAGTTTCCGTGGGCTTTATGGCACTGGGTTTCTACGAGGTGACGGCACAAGCGGGGGCGCAGGGTATGCTGGTGCCGCTGGCTCTGGGAGCGACGTCGGTGATTATATTCATTTTCGGCGTGTTTTATGCGATCTCGGTGATGTATCACGCGGACGACGTGCAGCTGCTGCTGGCGCTGCCGGTGCGGCCTTATCAGATACTGGGCGCCAAGTTCCTGACCCTGGTCATATACGAGTACATTTTTGAGTCGTTCATACTGCTGCCGATACTGGTGGTGTACGGCATTAAGAGCGGTGCAGGCGTAGCGTACATACTCTATTCGGTGATACTGTTTGCGATACTGCCCGTGATCGCGCTGTCGATGGCGGCGGTGCTGGTGATGATCGTGATGCGTTTTACTAGCTTTGGCAAGAACAAGCAGGCGTTCAAGTTTGTCGGCGGCATTATCGCGCTGGTGCTGGCCATCGGTCTCAACGTGGGATTGCAGAGCGCGGCGAACAGCTTCACACAGGAGCAGCTGATGGCGCTGGCCAGTGATTCATCGTCGCTCGTGGGTGTGGTGGAGCGCATATTCCCCGGCATCGGCTTCGCGTCGCAGGCGCTGCAACACAGTGCGGCGCTGAGCGGTCTTTGGAATTTGCTGCTTTTTGTGCTGTGCTCAGCGGCGGCGGCGGGCATATTTCTGCTGCTGGGGCAGCTGCTTTACTTCAAGGGGCTGGCCGGCGTTTCGGAGGCGGCGGGCAAGCGGCGCGCGCTTTCTGCAGAGGAGCTGGGCAAAAGCACAGCGGGGACGTCCGCTGTCCGGTCGTACGTTGTTAAGGAACTGCGCATGCTGACGCGCTCGCCCATTGCGTTTCTCAACTGCGTGGCGATGAATTTTATTTGGCCGGTTCTGGTGGTTGTGATGATGGTAAGCGGCGGCGGTTCGCTGTCCGCGCTGAGCGGGATGATGGGCAATTTCAGCCCGAGCAGCATTGTTGCGGTGCTTGCAGGCGTCAGCGCTTTTGTCTCCTGCGGCAACGGCATCACCAGCACAGCGATATCCCGCGAGGGGCGTTCGGTGTATTTCATGAAATACATTCCAATGCCCATGGGGAAGCAGCTGCAAGCCAAGCTGTATACCGGCATGCTGCTGTCCGGCATCGGGATTGTGCTGGTGTCGATGTTAGCGGCGGTGCTGGGCGCAGGTATATTGGAGGTGCTGATCGCGCTGGCGCTGGGCTTTGTCGCACTGACGGCGGGGTCGCTGGCGGGGCTGCTGATCGACGCGGCGCGACCCAAACTGAACTGGGCCAATGAGCAGCAGGCTATCAAACAGAACCTCAACGTGATACTGCACATGCTGGTGGGGCTGCTGCTGGCAGCTGTGATCGTGCTGCCTGTGCTGATCGCGGGGATGCCGCTCGTATGGGCGAGCGTTTACATACTGCTGGTATCCGGTATGGCGGCGCTGCTGATGTGGCGCGGCATGGTGCGCGGCTCGGCAAGGCGCCTTGAAGTGATGGACGCATAGGCAAATACAGATTGTGGCGTTTGCCAGTATGCGGTATAATAGAGGTAACTTCATGAAAGGAAGTGGAACGGTATGATAATCGGTATAATTATCGGTGCGGTGCTGCTGATACTCATCATCTGGTTCATCGCTTCGTATAACGGCTTCATCAGGCTGAAGAACAGCATTGAGGAAGCGTTCTCGACGATGGACGTATACTTAAAGAAAAGATACGACCTGATCCCCAACCTGGTGGAGACGGTAAAGGGCTATGCCAGCCATGAGAAGGAGACGCTGGAGCGCGTGATGGCGGCGCGCAACGCGGCCGCCTCAGCGACGACGGTGGAAGGACGCATTGAGGGCGAGAACATGCTGCAGAGCACGCTGAAAAGTCTGTTTGCTGTGGCGGAGGCGTATCCGGACCTCAAGGCCAACGTGAACTTTCTGGAATTGCAGGGCGAGCTGCGGCGCATCGAGGACGAGATCGCGAACTCGAGAAAGTACTACAACGCCATCGTCAAGACCTACAACACCAAGCGCGAGGTGTTCCCCAGCTCCATCGTGGCCGGAATGTTCCACTTCGAGAAGAAACCTTTGTTCGAGGTGGGCTCGGAGGCGGAGCGCGAGAGCGTCAGGGTGCAGTTCTGATTCAGACTATGACAACTTTGGACGGCGCATCAGTTATAGATGCGCCGTTTTATCCTGCGCAGATTATGGCGCAGGGGGAGGGATGATATGAGAAAGATAGTGTTGTCTCTGCTGGCGGCGATTCTGCTGCTGCTGTGCTTCCCGACAGCGGCCAGCGCCGATGCGGCGTACGATATCACCAGTTACGATGTGCATATCACGGTGTCGGAAGACAATGTGATCGACGTGGTGGAGCGGCTGACGCTTAACTTCAAGGAGCAGCGGCATGGCTTCTATTACTATCTAAAGGACCGCGGCACTGCGGAACGGGAAGTGGACGGCGAGTTTTACTCCACGAAGTATCGCTACAAGGTGTCGGACTTCAACGTACAGGGCTACAAGTTCGATCTGTCCCGCGAAGACGGCTATTATCCCGGCGACAGCTATCTGAAGGCGCAGATCGGCGATGCCGACACGTATGTTTATGGTGAGCAGGTGTATGTGATTACCTACAAGTGCAATCTGGGCGACAACGGCGTTGATACTTTTGATGAATTCTACCGCAACCTCATTATGAGCCACGCGGATGACTCCATTGGCAGTGCGAGCTTTATCATCCAGCTGCCCAAAGATTTCGATGAGTCGAGTGTCAGCTTCACGCTGGGGCAATACGGCTCTACAAACGAAGGTGACGTGGCCTGGGAAAAGAACGGCAGCACCATTCAGGGGTATATCACGCGCCCGATGGCCGGCGGGGAGATACTGACGGCGAGGATGCAGTTCCCGGAGGACTATTTCACGGGTGAGACTGACCCGGAGGCCGCCTGGAACATATTTGTCTATGTAGTGAGTGGTTTGTGCGTGCTGCTGGCGGCGCTGCTGTGGCTGCTGCTGGGACGTGACGATCCCGTGTATCCCACGGTGGAGTTTTACGCGCCCGAGGGCATGACGCCTGCCGAGGCCGGTTATGTGATTGATGGCTGTGTGGATAACAAGGACGTGGTGGCTCTGATACTCTATTGGGCGGACAAAGGGTATCTCGATATCGTTCAGCGGGATAAGCATGACTTTGATTTTGTGAAGAAGCGCGAGCCGGAAGGGTTCAAAGGCTTTGAACGCACCATGTTCAATAAACTGTTTGCGGGCGGCGATACCGTTTCCGTCAGCTCCTTGAAGTACACCTTTTATAACACGATGGAGGCCACCAAGACAGGTGTGACCAACCATTTTGAAGGGTCGAAGGAGCGGCGCGTGTTCACCAAGGCCTCCAAGAGTGCGCGCGGCTGGATGAGCCTGGTTACGATGCTCCCTGTAGCTGTAACGCTGTTCCGCAACGCTTATGTGGACAGCGGCTTTGTATTTGCGGCTATCGCCACTGTGATTATCGCGTTGTTCATCAGCTGGCCGGTGTTCATGCTGGTGCGGCTGCTGGAGAAGTGGCGCTCCACCAAGCCGGGCAGAAAGGCGGCGACGCTGGTCGTGTCCATCGTGCTGCTGACGGTCGTGATGGTGATGTATATTTTCCTCGTGCCCCGTATGTTCCCCACTGCGGATATGACGAGCACGCTGGTGACAGCGGCGGCGACTCTGATACTGATGCTGCTGACGGCGATCATGCGCAAGCGCACGCCGCAGGGTACCCAGTGGTACGGCAAGCTGCTGGGTTTCCAGATTTTCATTGATAAAGCGGAGAAGGACAGGATACTCAAGCTGGTAGAGGAAAACCCGTCCTACTACTACAACGTGCTGCCTTATGCCTACGTGCTGGGCGTGACGGACAAGTGGGCGAAGAATTTTGAAGGTATCGGCATACAGCCGCCGAGCTGGTATTACGGGTATTACGGCTCGCCGATGTTCAACACGATACTGTTTACGTCGATGCTCACACACAACCTGAACGGTTTCCAAAGCACGATGACATCCAAGCCTTCTTCGGGCAGCGGCGGCTTCGGCGGCGGCGGTGCAGGCGGCAGCTGGTAAATTCAAATGACAAAAAGGGCCTGCGTTTGGCCCTTTTTGTTTACCCTTAAGGCTGTATCTCTGTAGTTATGAATATAACACACTGAACATACCGATATGAAAATGAATATAGTAAAGGAGAAATTGACAAAAGGGAGTAACATTAATGGATTGTATGAGGACCACTGATGATACAACGCCATCGCAGAACTTCAGTGCACAGCCTGCGTGGGGAAACGTATCGCCCCAGACGTACGGCCGCTGCCATATACCTGGTCTTGGAGACATGGCTCCGGATTTTACAGCCAACACCACAGACGGAGTGAAGACACTGTCCCATTACCGCGGCAGATGGGTGATACTGTTCTCGCATCCGGGGGATTTTACGCCTGTCTGTACGACGGAGTTCCTTGCCTTCGCGAAGCGTTATCAGGACTTTCAAGACAGGAACACAGAACTGCTGGGACTGTCCATTGATTCCAATGCGTCGCATATTGCGTGGGTCATCAACATATACCGCCGTACCGGCATTGAGATACCGTTCCCCATCATTGAAGACAGGGATATGCGGATATCTGAAATGTACGGCATGATTCAGCCGGGTGTGAGCAGCGCCGAGACGGTGCGCAATGTGTACTATATTGATCCGCAGGGTGTGATCCGCGCCAAGCTGATCTATCCGCTGACCAACGGGCGCAGCATCGGCGAGATATTGCGTTTGCTGGAGGCGCTGCAGACGACGGATGCACAGAAGGTGGCGACGCCGGCCAACTGGCGGCCGGGACATCCCACGGTGATACCGCCGCCGAAGACGGTTTCCGCCGCGATGCAGCGGTTGGACTCGGGCGGCAGCTGCATGGACTGGTATCTGTGCTTTAATCCGGGAACGAGGGGCAGCCTGGAAAATGCAAACAACAATACAGGAAGATTGCCGGGGAGATAGCAAACGGCGAAGAGCAGGATGCAGCACCGGGGAGGGACGGCAATAAGCCGGAACAGACCGGTCTTGAAAAACATTGCGGCGGGTAATAGCGGAAGTGCCAGTTTTACAGCTTGACAATGGTCTGCAGCCTACCCGCCATTACGTACGCGTTTCTGCTTGAGTGAGAGCACGGATGAGAAAACACATCCCGTGTGAAACGCTGAGTGAAACGAAGAAGATTCAAGTGACGAACAAGACGGTATCAGGAGCAGCAGCCAGCGAGCCTGTGTGGCAGCAAGTTGTTAGGGGGCAGATTAACCGGGCGTAGTAGAGAAAAAATGGGAGTTGCGCCTAAAAAACGGGTATATCCCTGATTTGGTGTAAACTCGAAAAGGTATAAGAAAGAGCAGATTATTATTGGGGCGGATATGACGGATGACGGCTATCCGCCCTTGGGTGCATATTAGCGGAAACGGCTGGGCATGTCAAGGGCGGCCGCTTGACGGCCGTGTATTTACCCTTGACTGCCCTACCGGTTCTGCTATTCAGGAAGCCTGTCTGCGAAAAACACCTCCAACTGAGAATGGATAAGCCCCCAATC
>JAEZHF010000044.1 GCA_023416745.1 Bacillota bacterium | reverse complement strand
GCCCGACTCAAAAATCGGGCTTTCAATTTGGTGCGAGAAACAGGACTTGAACCTGCACGGGTGTGACCCCACTAGAACCTGAATCTAGCGCGTCTGCCAGTTCCGCCATTCTCGCACGAACTGGGCTAATGGTGGAGGGAGGTGGATTCGAACCACCGAAGTCATTGACAACAGATTTACAGTCTGCTCCCTTTGGCCGCTCGGGAATCCCTCCGCATGGAGCTGATGATGGGACTCGAACCCGCAACCTGCTGATTACAAATCAGCTGCTCTACCGATTGAGCTACATCAGCGAATCAATTGGTGCCTCAGGACAGAATCGAACTGTCGACACAGGGATTTTCAGTCCCTTGCTCTACCGACTGAGCTACCGAGGCAAATTAGTCCATTCGTACTGTCAAAGTTCTCAAGTAAAACTGGCGACCCGGAAGGGACTCGAACCCTCGACCTCTAGCGTGACAGGCTAGCGTTCTAACCGACTGAACTACCGGGCCACAAAACTTTACTGGTGGGGCCTCAGGGACTCGAACCCCGGACCGATCGGTTATGAGCCGACTGCTCTAACCAACTGAGCTAAGGCCCCAGAAAGGTCGCGACAAATTGATATTGGTGACCCCTAGGAGACTCGAACTCCTGTTACCGCCGTGAAAGGGCGGTGTCTTAACCGCTTGACCAAGGGGCCATATTATTTAACCGGCTTCGCAGATTGGTCGGGGTGATAGGATTTGAACCTACGGCCCTCTGGTCCCAAACCAGATGCGCTACCAAACTGCGCTACACCCCGTGGTGTTTTTTCGCGACGAAGTATAATATACAGTATTCTCATATTAATGTCAACTGCTTTTTGACCACAAATTTCGATAAGAATCATGTTGAACGCTATCCGATATAATGACAGGTAAAAGAGCATAGAGTCAGCATTTTATCTGGTTGCTACAAACATTAATTCTGTTTATAATAAACATAGACTAAAATAAAACAAGAAAGAAAACAACTTTGAACGAACAATTATTTCATCTTATTCGAGATAAAAAGCTGACCTATTTCATCGAGACTTACGGCTGTCAGATGAATGTGCATGAGAGTGAAAAGATAGCCGGCGTGCTGGAGGGGTTCGGATATGTACCGGCACAAAAAAAAGCAGACGCTCATTTCCTGCTCTTTAACACATGCTGCGTGAGGGAGCATGCCGAGGCCAGGCTCTATGGCAACGTCGGCGCGTTAAAGGAACATAAGGACGGAAAAGAAAATGCTGTGATTGCGGTATGCGGCTGCATGATGCAGCAGCCGGAAGCTGCTGCCAAGCTGCTGCGCCGCTTTCAGTTTGTGGATATGGTTTTCGGCACCAACAGTATACACCGGCTGGAGTCGATGCTGGACGATGTGCTGCTGGCACACAGGCGTGCATTCTGCGTGGACGAGGATATCTCCATCGTTGAGGAAATTCCGGTGCGGCGCGAGGGAGGCCCGGGTGCCTTTGTCAACATAATATACGGTTGCAATAACTTCTGCACTTACTGCATCGTACCATATGTGCGCGGGCGTGAACGCAGTCGGCATGCCGGCGATATCGTTTCGGAAATCAAGTCGCTGTGCAACGATGGTGTCAGGGAGGTTACGCTGCTGGGGCAGAACGTGAACTCATACGGCAACGACATCTCGGATGGCGTATCATTTCCTCAGCTCCTGCGGCAAATCGATGCCGAAACAGGTATCCGGCGCATCCGGTTTATGACATCGCACCCCAAGGATCTGACGGACGAGCTGATCGCCTGCTACGGCAATTTGAAGAGCCTCTGCGAGCATATCCATCTTCCGGTGCAGACTGGCAGCGACGAAGTGCTAAAACGCATGAACAGGCGCTATACGCGTTCTCATTACATGGGATTGGTGAACAAGCTGCGCGCTCGTGTGCCGGACATCGCCATCACCACCGATCTGATCGTGGGCTTCCCCGGCGAGACGGAGGATGCGTTTCGTGAGACGCTCAGTCTCGTCTCAGAGGTCGGTTTTGATGCCGCCTATACTTTTGCCTATTCGAAGAGAAAGCTCACCAAAGCGGCGGATATGCCAGAGCAGGTGGACAAGGCAATCAAAGCGGAGCGGCTGGCTCGCTTGAACGCACTGGTAAAGGAGTCGATGCAAAAGCGAATCAGCGCTTATCAGGGGAAGGTGGTTGAGGTGCTGGCGGAGAGCGTCAGCAAGCGCGACGACGGCGGTGTTGTGGGGCGGACTCGTACCGCAAAGACGGTGCATTTTCCGGGCAACCAGGCGGATGTGGGGGGCATGGTTAATGTCCGCATCGACGAGGTGCTGATGCATACGTTGCGCGGCTTTCGAGTGGACTGATTTTTATAATATAACATCCGGAGGGGTATAATGGCCGAGCTATCACCGATGATGCGCCACTATGTGGAGCTAAAAGAAAAATATAAAGACAGCATATTGATGTACCGGCTGGGCGACTTCTATGAGATGTTCTTCGACGATGCGCTGCTAGCCTCGCGCGAGCTGGAAATCGTGCTGACGGGACGAGACTGCGGTTTGCCGGAGCGTGCGCCGATGTGCGGCGTACCGCATCATTCGGTTCAGGGGTATATTGATAGGCTGATTTCCAAAGGCTACAAGGTCGCCATATGTGAGCAACTTTCCGACCCGGCGCAGAGCAAGGGGTTGGTAGAACGTGATGTGATCCGCGTGGTCACGCCCGGTACGGTGATCGATACAGCCAGTCTCTCGGAGAATGAGAACAATTATATCATGTCTTTCTGCATCAGTGACGGGCGCATAGGTTTGTGCTACGCAGACGTATCTACCGGTGCTTTTTACGTGGGCGAATGCGAAGCGGACGAGGGCTTTGCGTCGGTGATGGGGGAGATTGCGCGCATACAGCCTCGGGAAATCATATTCCGCACTGAGGATAAGGCGGTTATCGACCAACTGAGCGGCGTTATTAAGGAACAAAGTATTTACGTCAGCGAATACCCTTCCTTCGTTTTTGAGAAGAATACGTCGGTGGATTCGTTGCTCAAGCATTTTCACGTGGCCGGTCTGTCGGGCTTCGGCATATCGGACGACATGCCGGGCGTGCGTGCGGCAGGCGCGATGATCGACTATCTGAAGGAGACGCAGAAGAACGCGCTGGCGCACATCAACACGATACAGTTTCATTCCGCCAGCACCTATATGGCGCTGGACATGTTTACCCGCGCCAACCTGGAGCTTACCAAAACGCTGCGCGAAGGCCGAGTGAAAGGCTCACTGTTCGGCACGCTGGACAAGACCAAAACAGCGATGGGCGGGCGGCTGCTGAAGCGCAGCATCAACGAACCGCTGCAGTGCGTAGACGATATTAACAAACGGTTGGACGCTGTGGACGAGCTAAAGGCTGAGCTGCCGAGAATGGACGCGTTGGCCGCGGCACTTGACGGCATATTCGACATGGAGCGGCTGATCACGCGTATATCCTACGCCACGCTGGACGCGCGGAACTGCCTTGCGCTTAAAAACTCGCTGATGAGGCTGCCTGATCTGAAAAAAGCACTGATGAACAGCCGGTCCGCGCTGCTCATCAGCCTGCACGACGGACTGGACACCATGGAAGACATCTTTGCACTGCTGGAAGCATCCATCGACGAGGATGCACCGTCTGGCATTATGGAAGGTGGCATCATCAAGACCGGATATAACGCTGACATCGATGTACTAAAGGAAATGTCGCATGGCGGAAAGCAGCAGATTGCAGCGCTGGAGAGCATCGAACGGCAAGCTACCGGCATCAAGAACTTAAAGGTCGGCTATAATAAGGTGTTCGGCTATTACTTTGAAGTAACGAAATCATATTTGGAGCTGGCGCCGAACCGCTACATTCGAAAGCAGACGCTGGCGAACTGCGAGCGGTTCGTGACGCCGGAGCTGAAGGAAATGGAAGAAAAGCTGTCCAGTGCGGAGGAAAAACGCATCACGCTGGAATACGAGTGCTTCCTCGTGATACGCCAGACGCTGTCTGACAATATACGCCGTTTCCAGAGGAGCGCCGATGTCATCGCCCTCATCGACATGCTGCGCTGCTTTGCTGCCGTGGCGTTCGAGAGAAACTACACCCGCCCCAAAATGGTGGCGGAAGGGGATTTGACCATCACAGGCGGGCGGCATCCGGTCGTGGAATCCTTTGTCAGACAGAGCTTCGTCAAAAACGATACTCATATATCCGACAACGAGAGCATCATGATACTGACAGGGCCGAACATGGCGGGCAAGAGCACATATATGAGGCAGGTGGCGCTGATCGTGCTGATGGCGCACATGGGCTGCTTCATACCGGCGGACAGTGCGGGCATCTGCATCGTGGACAAGATATTCACGCGCGTAGGTGCGTCGGACAACCTTGCTTCCGGCCAGAGCACGTTCATGGTGGAAATGGCCGAGGTCGCAAATATCATGCACAATGCCACCCAGAAGAGCCTGTTGATACTGGACGAGATCGGCCGAGGCACCAGCACATTAGACGGACTGTCCATTGCGTGGTCTGTAGTGGAGTACATCAGTCAGCAAATTAAAGCCAAGACGCTTTTTGCGACGCACTTTCACGAGCTGTCCGAGCTGGAGGGAGTGGTGCCCGGAGTCAGCAATTTTTCCATCACCGTCAAGGAAGTGGGCGATACCGTTATATTCCTGCACAAGATAGTGCGCGGCGGCACAGACAAAAGCTTTGGCATCGAGGTGGCTAAGCTGGCTGGTGTGCCGTCCGGCGTCACAGAACGAGCCAAAAGTATTATGGCGGCGCTCATCGAGAAGGATGACAGCATACTGGGGCAGCGCAGACAGTCGGACAAGGCGTTGGAAAAGGACGAGCTGATCGCGATGCTGGATGCCGTCAATCTGGACAACATCACGCCGCTGGATTCCCTCAGACTGCTGAGTGAAATCAAGCATAAAATCAGGGGTTAACCATGGGACATATCAGGCTTCTGGCTAAAAACGTATCGGATAAGATAGCCGCGGGCGAAGTCGTCGAGCGGCCATTGAGCGTCGTTAAAGAGCTGGTGGAAAACGCGATTGACGCGGGCTCCAGCGCCATCAGCGTGAGCATACTGGGTGGCGGCATCCGTGAGATGCGCGTGACGGACAACGGCTCCGGCATAGCGGCTGCAGACGCTTCTTTGGTTTTTGAGAAGCACGCTACCAGCAAGATATTTACCGAACAGGATCTTAATTTCATCAGCACGCAGGGGTTCCGGGGCGAAGCGCTTGCCAGCATATCATCAGTTGCTGTTGTGGAGCTGAAAACGAAGAGGCGCGATGAGGAACTGGGTACCGTGATGCGCGTGTCGGGTGGGCGTGTGGATGATGTTGCGCCTGCGGGCTTGCCGGATGGTACATCCATTGTCGTTTCCAATCTCTTTTTCAATGTTCCCGCAAGGCTCAAATTCCTAAAAAGTGAAGCGAACGAAGCCGCATACGTTTCCGATTTGATGTCCCGTTACATTTTGGCGTTTCCGGAAGTCTCTTTTCATTACACAGTGCAGGGCAAAAGCGTGTATCACAGCCCTGGAAATGGCAGCCTCCGCGACGCCATATATTGCGTATACGGCTCGGACCTGCTGGACAACATCGTTCATGTCTCGCACGAAACGGATGAGACCCGTGTGGACGGATTTGTTTCCTGTCCGGGCTTGCTGCTGAAAAACCGCCAGAAGGGTTCGGTGTTCGTCAACAGACGTTTCGTTCGCAACAGCGCACTGCACGATATGATTAAAAGCGCATATGGGCCCATGCTGGTCAAGGGAGAATCGCCGTTTTTCGCGCTCAACATATATCTTCCTGCCAGCGCCGTGGATGTTAACGTGCACCCAAACAAGCTTCAGGTTCGTTTTCGGGACACTGCTTCGGTGGAACATGTACTCAAAGAGGCGGTAGCGCAGGCTGGACGGCAGGTGCACGGCTCCGTGAGACTTGAACCATCGCCTGAACCTGCGATAACGGTCCAGCCCACAACGGTGGAAATGCATGCGCATCCCGATATTATTCAGTCGGCGCTGTTCTCCGGCTTTTCACGTACCGTCATGCGGGAGACGATGATTAACGACGAAACAGATGTTTACGGATATGAATCCGGAGTAATTATGCATGGCGGTCAGGCGGATATTTCTGAAAGTACTGATACAGACGCAACGGAAGATACAAGCGACGGCAATCAGGAAGAAACGTTGATCCAGCCCGTCGGCGACCGGCTCATCGGCAGCTTCGCGGACACTTTTATATTGGTGGAGCAGGGAGAAAACCTGCTTATCATCGACCAGCATGCGGCACATGAGCGACTGCTGTACGACAAGTTTATATCAGGCCGGTTCGACGCGTCCCAACCTTTACTGATACCACAGGTGATCAAGGTCTCCCACGCGGAGAAAAACCTGATCGACGAACATATACTAGCTTTTCAGTCACTTGGTTTCGACATTGAGCCATTCGGTATGCTTGAGTACAAAATTGCCGCATTACCTATGTTGTTTTACAGTACTGGATTGTATGAGATGATCGCATCAGCGCTAGCTGAGATTGGCGAGGGAACTCAAGACATAGTAATCAAGCGCGAGCGGATCATCAAAGCAGCCTGCCGCAGCGCCGTCAAGGCGGGCGACAAGCTAACGGACACAGAACTTAGGAGTTTGGTGGATAGCTTCCTGCGCACCAATGTGATCCCCACATGCCCGCACGGACGTCCTGTAATATCTGTGTTGACCAAAAGGCAAATCGAAAAAAGCTTCAAACGGGTGTTGTGATGGGCAGGCGATTTGTGGTAATCACCGGACCGACGGCATCCGGCAAAACTCGGGTTTCTGTCAAAGTGGCAACAGCGCTTGGCTCCTGCGTGATATCAGCGGACAGCATGCAGATATACAAGGGGATGAATATCGGCACGGCCAAGGTCACTCCCGAAGAGAAGCAAGGTGTCCCTCATTACATGATCGATATTATCACGCCGGACCAGAGCTACTCGGTGGCAGAGTATCAAAAAACTGTGTTTGAGCTTATAGAGAGGGAAAACTCAAAGGAGCATATACCAATCATCGCGGGCGGCACCGGGCTGTATATCCACTCGCTGGTATATGATATCGACTTCACAAACACACCCGGAAACGACACGTTTCGACAAAAATACTTGCAACTGGCTGATGACAAAAGCATAAAGCACCTGTATAATGAACTCAGGCAAAAAGACCCAGCATATGCCAGTATTATCGAGCCGGGAGACTTGCGGCGCATTGTCAGGCGTTTGGAGATCATCGAAAACGGCGGCGCTGGCGAGTATGATTTTCGGCGAATGAACACGCGCGACGATATGCTGATCATCGGGATTGACTTGCCTCGGGAGACGTTGTACAGCCGAATTAACGCGCGTGTGGATGGAATGCTGGCAAACGGTCTTGTTGAAGAGGCGCGCCGGATATATAATCAATATGGCATGGTTAATGCCTTAAAAGCAATCGGCTACAAAGAACTGATCGCGCATTTTGAAGGCAGTATGTCCTTAGAGGAAGCTGCAGAGGTGATTAAACGAAATACGAGGCGATACGCCAAAAGACAGATGACATGGTTTAGGCGGGATGAGCGCATAAAATGGGTTGACTTTGATGCATCTTTGTGTATAGAAGATACGATTAATGATATAATTATGATAATAAAAGAAAAGGGGTTTTAATATGCAAAAATCAGTTATCGTACTACAGGATGTTTTCCTCAATCAGGTGCGCAAAGAGCATGTTCCGGTAACAATCCACCTGACTAACGGTTATCAGATAAAGGGTACTGTAAAAGGATTTGACAACTTTACGATCATACTCGACAGTGATGGCAAACAACTGATGATCTATAAACATGCTGTATCCACTATATCGCCCTCAAAGTCTGTGTTTTTCACATTCTCAGACAAACAGAGAGAACAACCATCTGAAGATTAATGAACATATTAAATCAGATGGGCATTAACCGGGCGGTTCAGTCGTTGGTGAGCGGCGCTGAATCGTCCTTGTTGCATGTTTATCAAAAGGTTCAGCAGACAGCGGAACACAACCAATACAAGGTCATTGATGCCTTTCAAACGCATCGGATCAGTTCGCGTCATTTTGCGCCAACCACAGGATACGGTTATTCTGATGAGGGACGACAGGCGCTGGCTGATGTATTTGCGCGCGTTACAAGTGCCGGGCACGCGCTTTTAAGCCCTCACATATCATCGGGCACTCACGCCATATCTCTGGCGTTGTACGCCGTGCTAAGGCCGGGAGACACGCTGATCAGCGTTACCGGAAAGCCCTATGATACGCTGCATCAGGTAATTGGTATCAGTCAGCATGGAAAGGATGTCGGTTCACTTGCTGACATGGGTGTGCATTACCGACAGGTGGAGCTTGGTGAAGACGGTGTCATCGATATGGTTGGCGTTACCGATGCGATACGCAGTTCCGAACACCCCAAGGCCCTTTTCATTCAGCGCTCGCGCGGGTATAAGTGGCGGTGCGCTTTGAGCATAAAGGGTATCAAAGAATTTATCACAGCAGTTAAAGCTAAATTTCCGGATATTATCGTGATCGTGGATAATTGCTATGGAGAATTCTGCGAGTCGGAAGAACCCACGGACGTCGGTGCGGATCTTATTGCAGGCTCGATGATAAAGAACCCCGGCGGCGGCATCGCTCCGACAGGCGGCTATGTTGCGGGCCGCAGAGATCTGGTGGAACTGGCGGAATACCGGCACACATGCCCCGGGTTGGGCAGCGAGGTGGGGTCTTACGAGGCTTCCTACCGGAGCTTTTTTCAGGGTCTTTTCATGGCACCCCATGTGGTGGGGGAAGCATTAAAGGGCAGTATTCTTTGTGCCAAGGTGTTCGAAACGTTAGGCTACAAGGTATTTCCCGCGCACGATGATTCCAGAAGCGATATCACGCAGTCCATATTGCTGGGTGATGAAAAGCTGCTGCTGGCGTATACTGCAGGCATACAAAAAGCGGCTGCCATAGACAGCCACGCAGTTCCTGTTCCGTGGGATATGCCGGGTTATGATGACCAGATAGTGATGGCAGCCGGCACGTTCGTTCAGGGCGCATCCATCGAACTATCAGCGGACGCGCCGGTGAAGCCGCCTTATATTGTTTACGCGCAAGGGGCTCTGACTTACGCCCACATGAAGTTGGGGCTGATGTATGCGCTTACAGAAATGAATATTATCTGAACATCCGCAGCACGCCGATCACTTTGCCCAGAATGTCCAGCTGCTTGGTGTATATCGGAGCGTAGCTGTCGTTTTCGGGCTGTAGACGGACACGGCCGTCCTCCACGAAAAAGCGTTTGACAGTGGCCTCATCCTCGATCAACGCCACAACGATATCGCCGTTTTGCGCGTAGTCCTGCTTCTGCGCAATAATCTTGTCCCGATCGAATATACCGGCATTCACCATGCTGTCACCCGCGACGTTGAGTATAAACACGTCGTCGGAACCCAGAAGGGAATAGGGGAGAGAGAGGTATTCATCGATGTTTTCGACGGCGGTGATAGGCGTTCCGGCAGCCACACGGCCTACGACGGGAACAGGTACCATGCGCTCCTTGGACACGCTGCCGTCCAGTATCATGATGGTTCTCGGCTTGGCCGGATCACGGGAGATATAGCCCTTGCTCTCCAGCTTGGTGAGATGCGCATGCGCCGTTGAAGTGGACTTCAGATCAAGCGCGTCGCAAATATCGCGAACGCAGGGCGCATAACCGTAATCGTTGATATACCTTTTTAAATAGTCAAATACATCCTTCTGACGTCTGGTTAAGCCATCCATGGAAAATCACCTCTTTAAAATGAATCATATCAAAGAACAAAAGTCATGTCAATAAAAAACAAACATTTGTTCTAATCCATGCCGTTGTTCCGGAACTGAACCCGCTCTGAGGCCATAAGCCTTCGGGTCTCTTCGTCCACAGCCGCATAATGCTTGCGTGTCGTATTCACATCCTTGTGTCCGAGTACGTCCGCAACGAGATAGATATCGCCTGTACTTTGATACAGCATCGTACCGTAGGTGCTGCGCAGCTTGTGAGGCGATATATTCTTGAGCGGAACGGCAATGGAAGCGTATTTCTTTACGAGATCCTGCAGAGCACGAACGCATATGCGCTTATTCTGCATAGATAAGAACATGGGGGAGTTGCGCTGAAAATCCGCCTCAGCTTTTCGCTTTTCCAGATAAGCATTGAGTGCGGCTTCAGCTTCCTTTCCGAAATAGAGCAGCGCCTCATTGCCTCCCTTGCGCAGCACCTTGAAAGAGCGTGAGGTAAAATCAAAGTCGCTGATATCCAGCGCACACAGCTCACTGATACGGATGCCGGTGGTCAGCAGCAGCGTGATGATGGCCATGTCACGCGTTTTTGTTTTTTGGTGGTAAGCCATCTGCTTGGATGAAAAGCCTTCGCCTGTATCTACCACATGCAGTAGTTTGAGCGCTTCATCGAAGCTAAGGCGCAATATAGGCTTTTCGTGTATCTTCGGCGTCTGCAGTCGTGTTGTTACATCTGTGGATAAAATTTCCTTATTATAGTAGTAATGATACAGCGTCCGCAGCGATGAGAGTTTTCGCGCGATGCCTTTTTCGCTGTTCTCCATCACAACATCGTCCTTGTAGTAGAGCCGTAGATAATCGATATAAAGCTCCATATCCTTGTACGTGATGTCTTCAAGCTGGTGAGCGGACATGTACGGGACATTGGCTTTGCCCAGTTCATTCTCCAAAAAGGAAAAAAACAAACGCAGATCGTACGCATAGTTGATTCGCGTCAGCAGTGTCGTCTGCGGTTCGATATTGCGAAAAAACTCCAGACAGAACTTCGGAAGTGTCGCCAGCACATTTTTAAGCTTTTCAGTTTTCTGTACATTTATCTCAGTGCGGCTTAATCTGGACACAGCTGAATACTTCCTTGAATGTTTTGAGATTTCATACAATAACTATGCGCAAAACATGTCTTTTACGCATAGTTATTTTTCGACTTTTTGAACGTTTTCTTTAATGGCTTTTCTGGCAAGTTCATCACACATTGTGTTGTATTTGTCGCCCGCATGTCCTTTCACCTTGTTATAGACAGCACGGTGTGTATCGGACGCTTCTAAAATACCCTTCCACAGGTCTTGATTCTCGACAGGCTGCTTGGACGCGTTCTTCCAGCCGTTACGCTGCCAGCGGTCTATCCAGCCTTTTTCAAACGCGTTGTGAATGTACGCACTGTCTGTATACACTTGCACCTCACAAGGTTCCTTCAGCGCCAGAAACGCTTCCAGAACCGCCCGAAGCTCCATTCGGTTATTTGTGGTATCAGGTTCATAGCCGCTGATAGCCTTTTCATGGCCTTTGTACAGCAACACGGCTGCCCAGCCGCCTGGGCCGGGATTGAAAGAACACGCGCCATCTGTATAAGCTTTCACTATCTTCATGTTATTTGATCAAGGACCGGGATTTGTTAGCGCATTTTTCGGTCGCGTTGATGACAGCAGCGCGCAAGCCATCATTTTCCAGGGATTTGACGGCTTCAATCGTGGTGCCGCACGGAGAGCATACTGCATCCTTCAGCACGCCCGGATGGCTGCCTGTCTCCAGCACCATTTTGGCAGCTCCCAGCACCGTCTGGGAGGCCAGTTTGAGCGCCTGAGTCCGCGGCAGGCCGCACAAAACGCCAGCGTCGGCCAGTGCCTCAATAAAAAGGAACACGTAGGCGGGTCCACTGCCGGATACGGCAGTTACCGCATCCATCAGCTTTTCCGGTGCCTGTTCCACACGGCCAATGGATGCGAATATATTCTCGATAAAAGCGTATTCATCATCAGAAACGGAATGCGGCACCTCAAACACGGTCATACCCTCTCCCACCATAAGCGGTGTATTGGGCATAAGGCGAAGCACCTTCTTGTCCTTGCCTAGTATAGATCTAATCCTTTCAGAACTCCAACCCGCAGCAATGGAAACGATAGTCTTATTACCAATAAAGTCTTTCAATTCAGTTAATATAGATACCATCATATTCGGCTTGACTGCAATGATAATAATTTCAGAAGCATAAACAAGTTTAAACATATTATTTGCGATGCCAACGCTTAGTCCGCGATTTAGTTCCGAGGCTTTTACAGAATCGATATCATAAACGATAATTTGTTGTGCGCTAATAGCTTCTTTCTTGATCGCACCTTCAATGATGGCAGTTGCCATGTTACCAGCTCCAATAAAACCCACTGTGAATGTCTTCATTTTCATTCCTCCTATTGACGCGCCATGCGGAATTGGTTATAATATCGATTGTCTGTTGAAGGGGAGTGGCTCAACGGTAGAGCATCGGTCTCCAAAACCGAGGGTTGCGTGTTCGAATCGCGTCTCCCCTGCCATCGGAATCCTCAATCGCTGAGCGGTTGGGGATTTTTCATATCTCCAAATACAAGACGCTTAAACACATTTCGTACTTCTCTTGAACTTATACGTTCACTTCGCCCTTGACGCCCAGCTTGTCCTTATAAACTGCCAGAAGGGGCCGCACATGCTCATCGAAAAAATCCTGCGTCTGCACAGCTGCACATCCTGTAAAAGACGCCGGATCCATCAGCTGATCTATCTCTTCGGCAGATAGGCCAAAAGCTTCGTCCTGTTTGATCAGCTCGATCAGGTTGTTGGATTCGCCCTGCATTTTTACGCGCTGGGCAGCCGCCATAGAATGGATACGAATGCGCTCGTGCAGCGTCTGACGATCCCCCCCGCGTTTGACTGCCTCCATAAGTATCGTCTCAGTTGCCATAAAGGGTAGTTCCTGATCTATGTGACTTTTTATGACCTTGTCATAGACAACAAGACCAGAACTGATGTTCAAATAGAGGTTGAGTATTGCGTCCACTGCAAGAAATCCCTGCGGTATAACCAGACGTTTATTGGCGGAATCGTCCAGCGTGCGTTCGAACCACTGCGTGGAAGCTGTTATTGCCGCATTGACTGGCAGCGAGATTACGAAGCGGCACAGTGAGCCCATGCGTTCGCTGCGCATTGGGTTGCGTTTGTATGCCATGGCCGATGAGCCGATCTGGTTCTTCTCAAACGGCTCCTCCATCTCCTTAAGGTTTTGCAGCAGGCGCATGTCGTTGCTGAACTTGTAGGCGCTCTGTGCGATCAGAGAAAGCGCGTGAAGCACCATCGAATCAAACTTGCGCGGATAAGTCTGTCCTGTTACGGCATATGACGAGTGAAACCCCATCTTTTTGCAAACGGCCTCATCCAAAGCTCTGACCTTCGTTGCATCGCCGTCAAACAGTGACAGGAAGCTGGCGCCAGTACCTGTGGTGCCTTTTGCACCGCGAAGACGGTAATTCTTCTGCAGGGCTTTCAGTTCGTTTAGGTCCATTAATAGGTCCTGTATCCATAGCGACGCCCTTTTACCGACAGTGGTAAGCTGAGCCGGCTGAAAATGTGTGAAGCCGAGCGCGGGCATGTCCTTGTATTCAAGAGCGAACATTGACAGGTTGTCGATCACGCTGACGAGTTTGGCCTCAATGAGCTGCAGCGCCTCATACATTACGATAAGATCGGTATTGTCGCCCACGTAGCAGCTGGTCGCACCCAGATGGATGATTGGACGCGCTTTAGGACATTGCTCGCCGAAGGCGTGCACATGAGCCATCACATCGTGCCTTACGAGCCGTTCCTGCGCCTCGGCGACATCGTAGTTGATATTGTCGGAGTTCTGCTTCATTTCCTCGATCTGCTCATCGCTGATAGGAAGCCCCAGTTCCTGCTCACATTCGGCCAGCGCAATCCATAAGCGACGCCAGGTTCGGAATTTATAATCGTCAGAGAAGACCTCCCCCATCTGCCGGGAAGCGTATCGGGAGATCAATGGATTTTCATAGATATTCTTCATAGTGCCTACCTTGTAGTTTAATGTAAAAATTCTAATACATATCGGGCAAAATTGCCATAGCAAATTTTCTTCACGAGCTCATCGCTATAACCCCGTCGGAGCATGGCCTCTGGCAGTTTCTGAAAATCAGCAACGGAATCGAGCCCATCGGGTGTATACTGTATGCCGCAGAAGTCGGAACCAAAGCCCACGCTGTCTTCACCACCACATGCCAGCACATAATCTATATGGTCCAATATATCACCGACATACGCATGTCGTCCGCGCAGGAACTCGGTGTAGAAATTGACGCCGATGAAACCGTTTCTAGAAATGATATGCGTTATCTGGTCACGCTTTAGATTACGAGGCACCGGGCACAGCTTATGCACGCAGGAATGTGAGGCGCAGGGAGCGCGTTTGTAGCGCTCCACGGCCTCCCAGAAGCCCCGCTCGTTGATGTGCGATACATCCAGCGCCATGCGAAGCCGATTCAGCTCATCCACAGCGGTGAGCCCTGCGGGCTTTAGCCCGCCCTCCCGTATGCAGCCGCTCGCGAACTCGTTTTCGTCGTTCCACGTCAGGCTCAGCATGCGAGCTCCCATGTCGTAAACTTTCTGTATATTCTCCACACGGCAGTTGATCGATTCGCCGCTCTCAATAGCCAGCATGGCACAGATTCCCTGATTATGAGCAAGATGCTCGGCGCGGGTACACAGGCGAATATCACTGCGGCTTTGTATCCACGACTGTAAAAAACGCATCTGTCTGAATCCAACTTCTTCATGACCCGGATGCTCAGCGGGTACCCATACCGCCAATACCTGCAGCGCAATGCCACCCTGTTTCATGCGTTCCGCATCGGCGTGATCAAAGAGACGGGTGTCTTCCCCTGTGAGTGTATTGAACGACAGAAAATCCGAATGGGCATCCGCTATCCTGTACATAACATTAACCTCCAACCGCAAATCTATCTGAGTGTTGGGTCTCGAACACGAAAGAAGAGCCGCCTTTGCTGCAGCTCTTCTGATTTGTTACTTTGCGTAGTCTACCGACCGCGTTTCCCGAATGACATTCACCTTGATCTGGCCGGGATAGTCCAAATCCTTTTCGATCTTCTTTACGATGTCTTTAGCCATCAGATGCATTCCTGCATCATCCACATCCTCGGGCTTTACCAAAATGCGGACTTCACGTCCCGCCTGTATGGCGTAGCATTTCTCGACACCCGAGAACGAATTCGCAATTTCCTCCAAAGCTTCCAGACGTTTTATGTAGTTTTCGAGAGTTTCTCTTCTTGCGCCGGGGCGCGCCGCCGATATCGCATCCGCCGACTGCACAAGCACCGCTTCCACAGTCTGAGCTTCAATATCGCCATGATGCGCCTGTATACAGTGTATCACATCGTTGGCTTCGCGGTATTTTTTAGCAAGGTCCGCGCCAATCTGTATGTGCGGGCCTTCCACCTCGTGATCCACCGCCTTGCCGATGTCATGCAGCAATCCACCGCGCTTGGCCAACTTTACGTTTGCGCCCAGTTCCGCCGCCATCACTGCTGCCAGATGCGCCACCTCAAGCGAATGCTTGAGTACGTTCTGGCCGTAGCTGGTGCGATACTTGAGCCTGCCCAGCAGCTTGATGATTTCCGGATGAAGGTTATGGATACCTGTTTCAAAGGCCGCCTGTTCACCTGCGTCACGGATTTCCTTTTCCACTTCTTTGCGCGCTTTTTTCACCATTTCCTCAATGCGCGCGGGGTGGATTCTGCCATCAATGATCAGCTTCTCAAGCGATATCCGGGCAATTTCCCTTCTTATCGGATCAAAGCCTGACAGTATGACGGCTTCAGGGGTATCATCGATGATCAGATCGATGCCGGTTGCCGTTTCCAGTGCACGAATGTTACGCCCTTCACGGCCAATGATCCTGCCCTTCATCTCATCGTTGGGCAGAGATACGACGGATACAGTGTTTTCCGCCACATGGTCAGCTGCGTATTTCTGTATGGCGTTGGCAATGATCTCACGGGATTTCTTGTCCGCCTCCTCTTTGGCGCGGCCTTCGATTTCCCGGACATATATCGCCATGTCCCGCCGAGTTTCCTGTTCAACCTTTTCGAGCAGCAGGTTCTTGGCATCTTCACTCGTCATACCTGAGATTTTTTCTAGCTGCTCAATCTGATCCGCGAAGGTCTGATCAATCTCTTCTTTGCGTTTGGTTATTTCCTTTAAACGCTTGTTGACCTGCTCTTCCTTCGCTTCAACATTCGCGACTTTCTTATCCAGCGTTTCTTCACGCTGGACCAGCCTTCTCTCGACTCTCTGGATTTCGTTACGTCTTTCTTTGGATTCTCTTTCAAATTCAGTTCTTAATGCGTGGATTTCTTCTTTGGCTTCAAGGACCGTCTCCTTTTTGACTGCTTCTGCTTTTTTCTGAGCATCAACGACAAGCCGTTTAACAGCATCTTCCGCTTTCTCAACCTTCGCTTCGGCAATGTGACGTCTGTAAACATATCCCACAATCGCACAAATCACCGCAGTTACTACTAGAAGCAGCGCTACGAGCCAAACTTCCACTGAGTATGTCGCACCTCCTTATTTAGTTTTGTGCAGACAAGTATACCCCCTTCAAAATTTTTTGTATATCTGATGTCTGCCTGTATACGGCCAATTTATCTTTTATGATTATTGCAGGCCGTACGGTTGGCTCGCTAATAAAGAAATCTATCGTTCAGCCTAAGCTCATTTCACTTATTAGAAACCATTCTAATTTTAGTATCTTGTCATATCTTTGTCAAGTCAGGTTATACCAACGCCGTGACTTTCTTCATGTGATTTGTTTTTACGATAAGCAAGAGCCGCCATTACAAAGCATATTACCGATATAATCGGATAATAAAAGCGAAAACCCGTTACCAGAGGCCAACACATCACGATAAGACCGCAAAATATGTAAGCTTTGACCTTGCTTCTATTGAATGCAGAGCTTTTTAACTTATCAAAAGTGACAATGGTTTCGTTCATCTCTTTATAGGCTTTTTTCTGAGCCGTATCCTCATTGGGGAGCATATTCTTATCTGCCGCAGCTTTTAAAATAGACTTCCCAGAAAAAAGCTCAATATCCTGACTCATACAAAAATTTCTGACGGTTTCACTGAAATCGCTAAGAGAGACGATGACTACATCTTTATTCCTGATCTCACGTTTGATCTTGAGCACAGTATCGATTCCGCAAACTGATCCGGGATGGTTATGCAAAACGTAATAGACTGCGCCTTCTTTGACAGCGATAAACCCATCCGCGGTCGGACTAATGTTGGATAAACCGCCAAATAAGCGAGAAATATAGTCGCAATAGACTTCTGAATCCATCATTGTTAATTCTTCAAGCAGGCACTTTTGCTTTATACGTACAAGATCATTCTCTATATAGCGGCGAATTCTGCGCCGTCTGATGAGGACCAGCGCAAAGCTTATAGCCAATGTAATAAAAATCGAAATAAGCAACGCGACCTTAAAGGACCGGCTCAAATATAGCATTATTAGGAACATAATAATTAGCATCATGAATCGCAGCACGAAATAATCAACGAACCTGGCTATAATCGAACGTCCGCCATACAATCGTTTATTGTAATATCGAATCAGTTTGGTATCCATACCCAATCTCCTCTACAATCATTGTTGACACATATGGCCGTATGTATACTTGCATAACTTGTGAACCCCCAAACATTGGTGTATAATAAAATTATGAAAGACTTTCTGCGGGATTATGCTGAGTTTTCAAATATGGAGACCAAGTGTATTATTACAAATAACAACCGTGTCGGCCTGCTCGGAGGTACATTTAATCCGATTCATCGCGGCCATATCAGTATGGCATATATTGCTCTTTACGAGTTTTCGTTGGGAGAAGTCGTGTTTCTTCCTTTGGGCGAGCCACCACACAAAAGGGATGAGTTTGTAGTACCTGCATCAAAAAGACTGGATATGATCCGACTGGCAATTGATGATGAAAAGCGTTTTTCAGTCAGCACGATTGAGACTGACCGCAGTGGATATACTTATACCGTCGATACGATGGAAATGCTCGCGCGCATCCGGAAGGATACAGATTTTTATTATATTATCGGCGCGGACACTTTGTTTGAACTAAAGACATGGAAAAATTTAGAACGCGTATTGCTGCTCACAGATTTCATATGCATACTGCGTCCAGGTCAGGATGATATTAAAGTACGTCAGTATGCGGAAAAGCTGAATAATGATTTTGGGCACAAAATCCATGTTGCACAAGAACGCGGACCTGCCGTTTCGTCATCCGAAGTAAGGATGCTGGCAGCCCAAAGTGCTTTTTTGGCAGGCTTGGTTCCTGAATGTGTGGCACAGTATATTCGACAGTTTAACGTGTACAATGCAGAGGTTTGAATGACATATGATTTGACGCTTATGAAACAATACTTGGATAAAAATGTTGGCGAGCGCAGACTGCTTCACTCTCAGAGGACTGCAGATGAGGCGGTGAAGCTGGCTGCAAGGTATGGGGCTGATGAAAACAAGGCTTATGTAGCCGGGTTATTGCATGATGTAGCAAAGGGCGCATGCAAACATGCATTACAGAATGTCGTTGGGAGATATGATGTAAATGTGGATCCGGTCGAAAGAGACAATCCGGAATTGCTGCACGGTAAAATAGGCGCAGCAATGGTTGCTGCCGAGCTTGGCATTGAGGATGAGGACATATTATCTGCCATACGCTGGCATACAACGGGACGTGCCGGTATGTCATTGCTCGAAAAAATTGTGTACATGGCTGATCTGATAGAACCGGGACGCTGTTTTGAGGGCATTGAGCACATACGTGTAGTGGCATACCGGAATATAGATGAAGCAATGCTGCAATCGCTGCAGAAGATTATGGGATTTGTTAAGTGTAAGGGTTTTTCGCTGCACCCAAGCAGCGTTGAAGCCTACGAGGATATATTAAAAAGGAGGAACTCTATAACTTGAAAGACAAGTTTACCGAAGAAGTTATAAAAACGGCGAAACAGCTTTATGCAAAAAAGGCGGAAGATGTCCGCATTTTGAACGTGTCCCACCTGACGATAGTGGCCGATTACTTCATACTTGCAAGCGGACGGTCTGATGTGCATGTCAAATCGCTTTGTGATGAGATTAAAAAACACATGCATGAAAGCGGCCGCGTTCAACTGCGTATTGAGGGATATCGTGAAGGGCGCTGGATCGTCATTGACTATGGTGATATTCTGGTACATATCTTCCATAAACGTGAGCGCGAATTCTACGGGCTTGAGAGACTTTGGATCGATGGTAATAATTCAATGGTGATTACCGATGACGACATGAAAGCTACTGAGGCCGATGTTAAAAAATAACGTCCATATCATTATATTGTGAGACATAAAAAGAGAGCGTACGACGCACTGTCATACGCTCCTTATATTACCTAGAATACCCGTCTGCCGCAGATAAAGTTACGTGTCCAATAACTCGAATCATATATGTTTGAACAGATGCGAATTTTACCTTGGCTTGAAGATGCGTCAATCATCTTTTCACCGCCTAAATAGATGCCCACATGTCCCTTAAAGCAGACGATGTCGCCCTTCTGAAGATCGGACATTTTTGAGACTTTGGGCAGGCTGCTTTTTGCCCAGCCGGCAGACGTCATATATTTGATCTTATAGCCAACTTGGTTAAGACAATAATAGACGAAGCCGGAACAGTCAAATACGTCTGGCCCCTTACCGCCGCGGACATATTTTTTCCCAAGCTGGGTCTTTGCGAATTCGATCAGGGCATCGGCTGATGCTTCATCCGGATCACCCGGTGGTGGTTGACTCGCGTCGCCGCCTCCACTATTGCCGCCACCGCTGCTGCCGCTGCTGCTGCCGCTGCCGCTGCCGCTGCCGCTGCCGCTGCTAGAAGATGTTTTCGCAGGCTTGGCATCTTCTGAATAAATTGCTTCAAGGGTATTCTCACCAACATTGCCATCCACAGAAAGGCCGTTTCGTTTTTGAAAGCCTTTAACCGCTGTTTCAGTGTCAGTGCCAAAATATCCGGTGCTGCCTGCCTTCAGATACTTCAACTCCTGTAATCGCTCCTGTATTCCGGAAACATCAGTGCCTTTATCTCCGAGCTTCACCGTATATGGCATGGCACTTTCAGAGAACAAAGCGGCCTGTGTCTGCTCTCCCAGAAGCCCATCAACCTGAAGACTATGTTTTCGCTGGAACAGCTGCAGGGCATATTCAGTGCCGTAACCGTAGTGGTCTGTCGGTTCTTCCGTTCCCATGTAGCCAAGCTCCATCAGCCGTTCTTGTACATCCAGTATACGAGGATCGGTACAGCCCGGAACCAAATCAGGTTTATCCGGTGCCGTCGTGGGTACCGGTTCAGAATCGGGCGAGGCGGTTGATTCCGGTTCGGATTCGGAAACCATCGGATCGGTTGATGAATCGCCGTTGGTACGATCGGCTGATTGACCAACCTGCTGTTCGGAAAAATGCGAGGTTGTATGTGGTTTCAGAAGAATATCATCAGATACTGACGATGGTTCGGGCAAAAAATCGGTGTTGGTTTGTTCCGAAGGCATAAACGCTACAGCAGATGTTTCGGCAGACGCGTTGGACAGGGGAAGAACGATGCTCAACACCACGGCGATGATAACTGCTGCGGCACTGGCAGTCGCAATAAAACGTTTATCTTTCCAGAAGTATTTTCTGCGTTTCCCTTGCGTGAAGCGCCGTAAATTTGAACCTGCGGCTTCATGGCTGGCTGCAGGAACAGTGTTGTCATAACGGATTATGCTGCTTATGGGCAGCATTACTGAATTTCTTTTTTGTTTTTTCATCAATCGATACAACCCTTTTACAACCGGTCTAAGTATCGAGATAAAAATTTCCTTCATGAGAACCTCGTAGTAATTAGTAACAAATGCGTAACATAAATGTAATAATTTAATAACAGTATACACTGAATTGGTATAAATGCAAGTGATAAATGGCAATCATAGTTCGTTGCGGTACTTTTCCATCAGTTGCTTAAATATTTCGGCTGATGTTGGCGGCGTATAGGTGACAGCATTTGCACCTGCATCGATCGTACTTTGTATTGATTCAGTTGTGGGACCACCTGTCGCAATGATGGGGATCTGTGGGAACCTTTTTCGTATGCTGCGGATAATATCTGTCGTTTTGCCTGCTCCGGAAACGTTAATAATGCTTGCTCCCGCATCCAACCTGGCGGAAATGTCAGTGCCTTCAGAGACTACCGTGATTACGATCGGGATATCGATTCTCTCTTTGACTTTGCGGATAATATCATTGGGGGTCGGAGCGTTCACCACGACGCCTATAGCGCCTTGATTTTCAGCATCCATTGCCAGGTTAATAACGCGTTTGCCTGTTGTGGTTCCTCCTCCTACACCGCAGAAAACCGGTATATCGGACACGGTGATAATTGCATGGGAAATAGCCGGCTGCGGGGTAAAAGGATAAACGGCAATGACGGCGTTTGCATTGCAATTCTTAATGAGTGCAACATCTGTCGAAAAAATCAGCGACTTGATCAGCCTGCCGAAAATACGGATCCCGCTGACCTGGTTGATAACTTCGGGAACCCGCACCATGTGTTTACGGAGGTTTCCATGTATCTCTGGTACAAAATCGTTCATGTTTTGCCTCCTCAAATGTATTTAAGCATATTTTAACAAAAGGATTGCCATTAGTAAAGGATTCGTCAGACAAACCCATGACGCCACCCCACTAATCCCTGTGAGATTACTGACAGACGAGGCGCTGCGTAACGACGTCTGAATAGATGCGGAGCCCGTCAGACCGGATCAGCTTGATAACGTCGGAAAATGAGTCGTTTTGCGGCAGCCACTCAGCAAAGGCGTTGGGATGGCTGCTGATGTAGCCTGGATCGAAGCTGACGTCCGGCCTGCCATCGAAAATGGCGACATAAAAGATTCCGGATTCCACTAGATCCTGAAAAAAGTGGCTGCCGTACGATAATTCGGGCATAAAACCGGCTTCCGCTGAAGCAAGCTCACAGATGACTGACATATTGCAGAGCTCTGCAAAGCTCACAGGGACTCCGAGAGAAGGCGTCGTCGTACCCCAGCGGCCGGGGCCCATGAGCATCACGGGCTTATCCTTCAGCACAGTGTTAAGCTGCCCTATCATTCGCGCAACGCTGTATTTCTCCTGCTCACTGCGTGCCAAATAGCTCTGTGTGTCTACATAAACCACATAATCAATCGCGAGATTGACATTCCCGCCCATAAAGCTGCCCCGTGTTGAGAAGAAGCAATGATGGCACTCCCCTGGATCTGGGACTTTTATGGTATTTCCAAAGCCGCGCGTTTGCAGCGGTCGGCACTGTACAAGATTAACTTTAAAATTCTCATCCTTGCTGAAGTTTGCGGTGAATTCTATGTCCACCGGATAGTCATACTTGTCCGAAAGCTCGGAGAGCATCTCCTTCATAAAAGCAGGGAAATCGGTCTCCTCGAGAAGGCGCTTGAACTGCAGAAGCCATGGTGTTTTCCTTTGTGAATATCCCAGTTCGTGCTGCCGGGCAACTGCGGTTCTGTCTACCGATCCAAAGAGTGATGTCAGTTTTAATATTGCTGCCCAGCGCTTCATTTGAAGTAACGGTGATCAGCAAGTTGTCATCCAGCGACAGAACATCCACCTCATGCTGTGAGAACCTTCTCTGGTCCTCCAGTGCCATAGGCGGCAGTGCAGTTGGGTCATCAAGGCTGACGATACGCGCATAGTCGCCGGTCATGCGGCCGACCGCGCGCGTACCTAAGCCAAAAACCAGCCTGAGCATGCCGGCATCTCCGTCAATATTCCGGTCCCAGACATACAGATTTGACGAATTGCCGACGCCTGATATGTGTGGAAAGAAATAATGCTCGTAATAGTCACCGGAAACACGCTGGACGAGAATGGCCATCTGTTCGTCGCTGTCGAATAGACCACGTTTTTCACGGTATGCCAGTGCATCCTCGTTCATTGTGCTTGCATATACGAAGCGGACAGCCTGTTCCAACGCCTCAAACCGTTCCTTTGGAGTTCCCTGATTTACACAAAATACGCTGTCGTATTTGCCGGCGAAAGCATTTCCATAATTATCTTCCAGCAGGGAACTGGAACGAACAATAATGGGAAACTGCCCAAAGTATTCCAGCATCTGCACGAACTGCTCCTCAATATCGGCGGGAAAATGACCTTTAAGCAGCCTCTCTTTCAGTTCCCCGGCATATTGATAGTAACCTTCACGTGTTTTCTGGCGGGTGCGCAGATCCCACCAACCGTTCTGGACAATGTAGGTGTAGAAAACATCGGAGCCTATATAGAACGAATCATGTGGCTCCAAATAGGGTAAAAAACGTTCTGGCGCCTCGGTTTCAAGTATTTTTCTGGCCACCAACATACCCACGCTTTTTCCGCCGATACGCCCGGTACCGATAATGCGGGCTGCTATCATCTGAAGGTCTTCGAGTGTGAAATAACGTTCGCAAAGAAGGCGTATGCGTGAATCTGCCCCAACCAGCATGGAAAGCAGCAGATTCTTATGCTCATTCGCCTTCTCCGGTAGCGATGCTATGCTTTCCCTGATTTTGCTGAGGTAGTCAAGCGGCCGCCCGCTTCTGTCAATGCTGGAAAAAAGCCCGGCAACCTGTGCGCTAGCCGTCACACAAACCGCGTCCTGACCATGGATAAGATGCGGGAAAAACATGGTCGGAGAATATCGCTGCCACACTTTGAGCGGATGGATGTAGCTCTCCCCCGCCACGCTGTATAGATCCAGCAGCAGCTGGGTCGTCTCCCTGATGCCGGCGATCGTTGAATAGGTGTGCGCGCTTCGTTTTATAGCAAAGTAAGCGATGGTATCAAGTTCAAAAAGGAATGGACAGGTTACTTTAAAGAAATTGCGTATCATCAGGTCTGAGTACCAGCTGTCCAGAAGGTCGGTCAGACAGTCAAATACATAAAACGCATATCGACCCTGCTGCTCGATAAGCGAATGGACAGCGATGGCGAAGCTTTCGAATCCACGGCTTGCATCCACTTCAACGATATATGCCTGATTAGCGTCGAGCAGCGGTGTGTGTTGACCAAAACGCACATATATCAGCCTCCGTCCGTCATTTCGGGATTGCTCCGCGTAAGGCAGAACCACCTTCTGATAACTTTCAATATCGTCGACCTGCCAGACCACATTGTCGCCGAGACGAAGTCTGTCGATGATATCGTCGAAGCCTTTGATGCCTGTACTCACTTTGTTATGAACACTCATTATAGGTCTGCCTCCGATCGCCTGGTTTTATGACTCTATTATATCACCATGGTGTTCATTTCTTCCAGTGACGCATTGCTAAGTATTGAAAGGATCAAATGATTGCTCTATACTATAACACAACCATTTATTATTAGAGGTGCACAATGTCTTGCGATAATTCGATCAAATGCTCATGTACTTATACTTCTTGCTCGCATCACGGAAAATGCTGTGAATGTGTGGCATATCACCGCCGTTTGGGTGAGGCTCCGGGGTGCCTGTTCTCCAAAGAATGTGAGAGAACATACGACCGTTCTATTCAACGCCTTTATGAAGATCGGAAGCGGAACAGATAGCATCCAAATTGGCATGCAGCTTTCACTCGTATTTGTCTGGCAGTGCCCCTTGCGATGTCAGTTCAAATAGCTCTTCTATATCACACAGAAAGTCGTTTTCGCTTTGCTCAGGTTTTTTTACGAGCAGCTCAAGCTCATCGAACCGGAAAGAACGACCACCATGCTTTGACCAATCTTCCTTTAGGCGTGGATGGACGCAGCTGTTCATCGTTTGCGAGAATTCAAAACGGTTACGGCTCCCTTGCATATCTGTCGTCATGCCCAGCAGCATTTTTCCCGTCGTTGTATTGACTATGGCGTAGATGCCGCCGATAACTGAACGTTTTTTATAGTCTTGCAGAAGTTCTTTTCTATTCTTCTTTTCCATAATCAGTATCCCATGGATTTGAGCAAACGTGACAAAACAACCAGCCGTTCACCGATCATTTCATCGTTCTTCGCAAGCACATCAGAAAATAACCGGATATCCTCGTCTATCAGCGGGTTATCTTTGCACACCGAAACGGTCATCGCATCTCCCTGCATGCCCACTCTGTCGATGACGGGCCTGTCAGGATCATAAAGTTTTTCATAACGATACGCTTCGCGGAAATACGCCACTGTGCGACTAACGAGAATGGCCAGATCTAAAACTCTGTGCAGCGGCAGCTCTTCGGACTGCCGGGACCATTTTTCTCCGGTATAACGCCACACTTTCGCAGATATATCAACCCGTCCACGATCATTCCATTGCGCCAAACCCACTGACAATCCTTGAGCATCCGACTGATAAGCCATTCGACCGTCCACATTGGCATAGTCCTCCGAAACGATAACGGGTTTGTGCTTTAAGCTTGTTGGTATTTTCATATTGGCCCTCTTTAGTAATTTACTAAATTAGTAATACTACATTTTATTAATATTGTCAATAAGGTTGTTTGTCGTTAGATGAATATGATATGATTTAGATAATAAGCCTCAAGAAAGGAATCAGAATTGGGCGTCTTCACACAAAAAATAAAAGAGGTCAGTTTTTCTGTTCTGCCGATCGTGGTGATCGTTCTCATTCTGCATTTTTTTATTGCGGACATAGACGCAGTCAAGCTTTACCGCTTCTTGTTGGGCGCTGTATTCATCATAATTGGATTATCCATATTTCTTGTTGGTGTCGATATCTGTATTACGCCGATTGGCAGTCTTTTTGGACACTTATTTACAAAATCAAACAAGATATGGATTATCGTGATTGGCGGAATTTTGCTTGGATTCCTGATATCCATTGCGGAGCCCGATCTTCATATTCTGGCGGACCAAGTAGAAATGGTAACTTCAGGAGTCATTACTAAAACGAGTATCGTTGCTGTTGTTTCCATTGGTATATCCCTGCTTCTCACACTCGGCCTTATTAGAATTATCTACAGCGTTCCGCTTTATTGGATATTGGCTGGACTCTATTTAATTATTGGTGTGATGTCCCTGTTTACCTCGCGAGGTTTTATGGCGATATCCTTTGACGCCTCAGGCGCCACTACCGGAGCTCTTACAGTGCCGTTTATTCTGGCACTGTCGCTCAGTATTTCAGCAATGAAGAAGGACAGCAAGGGTTCCGAGAAGGACAGCTTCGGACTGGTGGCTATTGCATCTACAGGAGCTATCATCGCCGTCATGCTGATGAGTTTTATATCCGGATCAGGAGAGCTGAGCGGTGAAATTTCAGAAACTTCCTCCGCCAACACTCATTTGATTGAGCCTTTTTTGCATAAGCTCCCCCATCTTGCTTTTGAAAGCGCTCTGGCGCTTAGCCCTCTGCTGGTTTTATTCCTGATATTTCAAAAGATATCTTTCAAGCTGCAGTTCAGAGCTTTCGCAAGAATATTGAAAGGCTTTGTTTATTCCTTTTTGGGTTTGACGATATTTATGTTGGGTGTCAGCGCGGGCTTTATGGATGTTGGCGTAACATTGGGCTATGCCATCGCATCCAAAGGTTCTGCACTTCTGGTGATTTTTATATCGTTTGTGTTGGGAACTGTCACAATACTGGCAGAACCCGCGGTACATGTACTGACGCACCAGATTGAAGAAGTGACGAGCGGCTCGGTCAAACGGGTGTTTGTACTTATTGCATTGGCTGCCGGAGTTGGCCTTGCGCTCGCACTGACTGCTATCAGGATAATGATCCCTGCAGTTCAGCTCTGGCATTATCTGTTGCCGGGATATGCAATTGCCGTTGGAATGATGTTCATCGGTCCGAAGCTTTTCGTCGGTATCGCGTTCGACTCCGGCGGAGTGGCATCAGGACCGATGACAGCGACATTCATACTCGCATTTACGCAAGGGACAGCAAGCGCGACTGTTGGTGCTGACGTTTTGATCGATGGTTTTGGGACGATCGCGCTGGTGGCTTTGACGCCGTTGATAACGCTCCAGATTCTCGGGCTGATCTACCGGCGCAAGACGATCAAAGGAGATCGATGATATGAATGTTTTGGGGTTCTCATTACTGGTTGTGATTACAAACTGCGGCAACGGAAGCCGCGTACTCAGCATTGCAAAAAAGCATGGAATAAAAGGCGGTACGCTGACTTTAGGAAAAGGAACAGTCAGGAACCGACTGCTCAATTTTCTGGAGTTAAGTGATATTCGGAAAGAAATTGTTGTCATGGTTACGGGAAAACATTCTGCAGAACGTGCACTTGTTGGGCTCAATGCGGAACTGCGTTTTGAAAAAAAAGGCCACGGCATTTGTTTCATCATACCACTGGACAAGGTGTACGGAATCAGCAGCTTTTCAGGCGAGTCTTTTGAACAGGAAGAAGGGATAAAAATGTATAAAGCAATTTTCACTATTGTGGAGCGTGGCCTGGCAGAACCCGTTGTAGAGGCGGCGACTGAAGCGGGCGCTCGCGGCGGCACTATTATCAACGCACGCGGTTCTGGCATCCATGAAACCAGCAAGCTGTTTGCCATGGAGATAGAGCCGGAAAAGGAGATCGTGCTGATTATTGTTGAGGCGTCTCAGATTGATATCATAACGGATGCGATACGGGAAAAGATGATGATTGATGAGCCCGGGCGCGGAATCATCTTCACCACAGACATTTCCCGGGCAGTCGGCCTTTACTGAACCTGCGGGTTCGGAGCCTTGTCAGAAGGTTTACCGGCCTGCAGCAGCGCTTTGCTGCCAAGCATTAATATATTCTGCACAAGCACCAGTGCTCCTGTGCCCAGCAGCAGCCATTCAATTCGCACATAATCAGAAACAGGCCCGAATATCAGCATGCCAAGGGGCATCATGGCACTGGAAATCATTCCATAAACACCGAAAACGCGCCCCATAAAATCTCCCTCCACCTTCTCCTGCAAAAGAACAGTGGCAGGCGTACTGAAAACAGGTATCGCGAGACCGGTCAGCACCATGAACGCCAAGTAGAGCCAGAATACCGGCACGGCGCCCAACGCAATCGTAAAGACGCCTATCGCAAAGCCGGCCACCGCCATGGAGTGTATTTTATTGCTGAAACCACCCCAGGAGGCCATCAGAAAGCCGCCCAGCATCATACCAACCGAAAACGTAATTTCAATAGCGGTCAACCGCCACACTTCATTGCCAAAGCTGCGAACCACCTGAAGCGGCGTGAGGAAGGCCGCAGGTGTAACCAGAAAGAAGAATACCGCTCCGTAAACAAAGAACTGCTTTATAAACGGATGGTTGTTGATATACTTCAGCCCAATGCGGAAATCCTCGAAGTAGCCGACCTGTTGTTTTTGAGATGCTTTTACGTGAGGCTCAACCTTCACTGTAAAGAGCATGGCAAACACGGCAATGCTGGCCGTTGCAACATCGATGAAGAATACTGTTTCTAAGGATGCTACGGTAAGCAAAACACCGCTGGCCATAGGCGAAAGCAACGTTATAGCCGACTGAATACTCCCATTAATGCCGTTGACACGTGTCAGCTTGTCCTCGGGAACCAGCTGCGGCAGTATTGCCCCCACTGCAGGCACCTGAACACTTGTGCCAAGCGCTCGAACAGCAGATACAACGAATAGCAGCCATATTTCATTGTAACCCAGAAGGAATATCACAGCGAGGATCAGCGTGGAAATTGCGATTCCCGCATCCGATAATACAATAAGAAGTTTTCGGTTGTATCTGTCGGCCCAAACTCCTGCAAATGGCGAAAGGAAAAAGATCGGTAAAAAACCGCAGATGATGGAAACCATCATCATAACACCGGATTCGGTTTTTAGTGTGATATGCCACATGATGGCATATTGAACCAGCGACGATCCGAACAAAGAGATTGCCTGACAGAACAAAAATCGCGTCGTGTTTTTTCTCCAGTTTTGTTGCATAGCCCGTCCTTAAAACAAAGTCGTATGGAGAATTTAGCATTAACGCGCCGCCGGCGTCAAGATAAATATATCGCCTAATCTGAAAAACGCAGAATAAGCTTTGCATTGTCGATACAATACTGCATATCCTTTATCCCGAGGTTAGCACTGTAACATCGGTTCTCGCTATTGGCATGAGATATGCGCTCCAGCATCTCCCCCGCTTCACCAGTGGCTATATCTTTTGCGTTCCGATAGCCGGCAGCAAGGAAAGTCATCGCTGCTGCGGCGCCGATGCCATTGACTCTGACGAGATCGCATAGTGCAAGAAGCTGAGTGCGCGTGTTGTCAGGCATAGAGATATCCGAAGCGCGTTCGTAAAAATCACGGGATGAGCGGATACCGCGAGCCGCCAGCTCTTCCGTCACCGCTGCATCAAGACCGAAGTCCTTTATAAGAACAGGCGTTTGCTCCAGAGCGTGGAGTTCACGCTTAATTATGGTAAGATAATCTGCGGAAATGCCAGTATTATTCACGAGGGCAGAAAGCTTCTTTGGGTTATTTAGCGTCAACTTTAATGCCTGCAGTTCGGTTATACCATAGCATTCGATCTTTTGAAAATTGATATCAATGTTATCAATGATGCATTTTCGGGACGGAAGCAATTGCTTACCGAGAATAATAGCTTTGAAATCGCCAATTGATATTTTGGACAATTGAATTGCGTAACCCAAGACTGTTACCTGGCCTTTCAACAGTAACTCCTAGACTTGTGCCTTAAGAAAAGGCGCAAACATTATCAATTCGAGTGTACCATGCCATTATTTATTTTTGAGAATATCTCTGATTTCTGTAAGCAGCAGTTCTTCTTTTGATGGAGCCGGTGGTTCAGGTGCTTTTGCGGTCTCCGCTTCTTTCTTTTTACGGAATTTGTTAATGAGCTTAATGATCAGGAAGATACACAGGGAAATGATGAAAAAGTCCACCACACTCTGAATGAACAAGCCATATGTAATTGAGGCCTCCCCCACCGTAACTTTAAGTTCTGTAAACTTTAAGCCCCCAAATATAATACCAATCAAAGGCATTAAAACATCATTCACCAGAGATGATACAATTTTCCCAAAAGCACCGCCAATAATGACGCCGACAGCCAGATCGATTACATTTCCTCTGGAAATGAACGCTTTAAACTCTTTTATCACTTGGATACACTCCTTAAAAAATATAGTAAGACGTTTTATAATTAATACAAATAATGATTATTAAAATAATATCATATAACCAAATATATTCAATACATGAAGATGTTAAAATAAGCAGTTATTTGTTATTACATTAAAAAAGCACGCATTAGAGCGTGCTGAGATAATCTGAAGCTATTTGTTCTGAAGCTTGTAAATGAGTGAGAAGCCTTTTGATTTAATTGATTTTTCTATTTCCTCGGTGTTGTACGAATCCGTGCCCACTACCACTGAGCTTCTACCACTGGATCCAGTGTAGACAGCAATATGGGTGATGTTTGCTCCATATTCGGCAAATATTCCTGTTAGTGAAGCCAATACTCCGGGGACATCATCAACCTCAAGCGTAAGCCTTGTTCCAGGATCACGAAAGCCGAGCAATTCGATGAAAGCATCGAATATGTTGCTTTCTGTGATGATTCCAACCACCTGTCCATTATTGACAACCGGCAGGAAACCAACCTCGTTGCTGCGCATTTTAATAGCAGCTTCTTCAAGCAGCGCATCCGGGCTGATGGTGACAGGGGCTTTCTTCATTATTTGGCTTATTTTCGTGCGCGCCAACAGATATGTCAGCTCACCGACGCTGAAACTCGTCGCCTTTGAAGGCGAAGCCTGTGCGATGTCCTCCCTGGACACAACACCAACCAAAACGCCGTCTTTAACCACCGGCAGACGTTTAATACCATTTTTAGCCATAATCTCATGAGCGTCTGGTATTGTGCTGTCGGGAGAAATAGTAAACGGATTAGTCGTCATTTTGTTTCGGACAAACATTTCTTTAACCTCCCAGATAAGCTTTCTTGATTTCCTCACTATTCATTAGTTCAGCCCCTGTACCCGAAAGCACAATAGAGCCGGTTTCAAGCACGTATGCGCGGTGCGCTATCTGCAGAGCCATGCGTGCATTTTGCTCCACAAGCAATATCGTGGTGCCTGATTCGTTGATGTCACGAATGATATTGAATATCTCCAGCACCAGAAGAGGAGACAAGCCCATAGACGGCTCATCAAGGAACAATATTTTAGGACGGCTCATAAGCGCGCGTCCCATCGCCAGCATCTGCTGCTCGCCGCCTGAAAGCGTGCCGGCTGCCTGCCTGCGTCTGTCTGCCAGCCGCGGGAAACGCTCATAAACACGCTCAAGATCCTGTGAGATACCTGCTTTATCTTTGCGGAGAAACGCACCCAGTTCCAGATTCTCAAGTACTGTCAAAGTTGAGAACACGCGCCTGCCTTCGGGAGACTGCGATATGCCAAGGCGCACCCGCTCCTGCGCTGTAGAACTGGTGATATCTTTGCCATCCAGCTTAATATTGCCGCTGGTTGGTTTCTTTATTCCTGAAGCGGTATGAAGCGTCGTGGTTTTGCCGGCACCATTTGCGCCGATTAACGTTACAATTTCTCCATCATTGACCGTAAAGGATATGCCTTTCAAGGCGTGTATAACACCAAAGTGCACGTGAATATCATTGATCTCAAGCATGGCTTACATCCTCTCCCAGATAGGCCTCGATCACGCGTGGGTTCTTCTTTATTTCTTCAGGCGTACCGTGCGCTATTATTTTCCCGTAATCCATTACGTAAATCCGCTCACAGATCGTCATAACCACCGACATGTCGTGCTCAATGAGCAGTATCGTAAGACCAAATTGTTGCCTGATCTGAGCAATGGTTGCGGTTAGCTGCGCCGTTTCCGCAGGATTCATACCGGCAGCAGGTTCGTCCAGCAACAGAAGCTCAGGCTTGGTGGCAAGTGCACGCACGATCTCAAGACGCCGCTGCTCACCATACGGAAGGTTGCTGGCCTTTTCATCCTGCTTGCATGCGAGGCCGAAGATATCCAGCAAAGAGAGGCTTTCTATTTTTACGCGCTTCTCTTCATGAATATATGATGGAAGGTGCAAGAACCCGGATAGAAGCCCATATTGAGTATTTTGGTGCATGGCAATACGGACATTATCCAGTACAGATAACTCTTTGAACAACCTGATATTTTGGAAAGTCCGTGCTAGACCGGCTTTGCTGATCATATCCGGACGAAGCCCGCTGAGCTGCTTTTGTTTGTTGTCGCGAGTGAATGCTATCTGTCCAGATGTGGGCTCGTAAATGCCCGTGAGTAAGTTGAATACAGTCGTTTTTCCAGCGCCGTTAGGCCCAATCAGCCCGACGAGCTCACCCTTATCTAAATCAATGTCCACATCGGAAACTGCCGTCAGCCCACCGAAGGTTTTGGTTAGTTTTGATACGCTCAGTATTGACATCGTTTAACCTCTCTCCTTTTTATTGACTGAAAGGCTTTTGCCAATCTTTTTAAACAGTGCGACGGAGACTTCCTTAGAACCCATCAGACCCTGCGGTCTGAACAACATGATAGCGATCAGCATTATTGCATAAAGCACCATACGGACATCAGCGAAGGACTGGAGCAGCGTCGATATCACGGCGAGAACTACGGCCGCTAAGATAGAGCCTGAAAGACTCCCAAGACCACCAAACACCACGATGATCAGAATATCGATCGATTTCATGAAGCCGAAGAATTCAGGCTTAATGACATAGAAGTAGGAAGCATAGAGGGCGCCGGCCATTCCGGCAAAGCAGGAACCGATTATGAAAGCAGTCACCTTATACTGCGTTGTCGCGACACCCATCGTTTCCGAAGCTATTTCGTCCTCACGGATTGAAATGCATGCGCGACCGTGAGTGGATTTTAAAAAGTTTGCAATAAGCATTACTGTTCCTGCCGTAAAAAAGAACATCCAAGGCCAATTAACAAATTGCGGAATATTACTTATACCCGCAGCTCCGTTTGTGATTTCGAGGTTCACAAAGATAATACGTATTATTTCTGCAAAACCAAGCGTAGCAATTGCCAGATAATCACCGCGAAGACGCAATGTCGGCAAACCAACGATCAACCCGACAATGCCTGCGAGTATGATGGCCCCAAGTATACCGATTAAAAAGCCCCACACAGTCGGTATACGCATTATTATCAGAGTGCAGGCATACGCACCAATAGACATAAAACCGGCATGACCCAGAGAAAATTGTCCGGTAAATCCTGTTATCAGGTTCAGACTGACTGCAAGAATGATATTGATACAAATTGTTATTAAGGTTACCTGCAGGTATGCGCTGATAATATCCGCCCATATCAGAGCCTGTACCACAACAAAAATCGCTATAATTATTAAGAGTTTTTTAACAACAGGTCGGTTTAAGAAAGAAGTGCTAAAAGATTGAGTCTTTGTATCCATCATCACACCTTCTCTCTGACAGCACGGCCCATTAGGCCAGTCGGTTTAATAATGAGTATGAGTATGAGCAACGCAAAAACAACAGCATCCTTATAAAGGGAATTGACATATCCCGATACGAGAACCTCTACAAGACCGATGAAGTATCCGCCGATCATTGCGCCTGGTATACTGCCAATGCCGCCAAAAACGGCAGCTACAAAAGCTTTGATACCCGGAAGGTAACCCATAAGTGGCTTTATAGATATATAGTACATACCCACCATGACGCCGGCAGCACCTGCAAATGCCGAACCCAGCATAAAAGTGAATGATATTGTTGCGTCTACGTTGATACCCATTAGCCGGGCGGCATCCGCATCCAGTGAAACGGCACGCATAGCCTTGCCCATTTTGGTATTCTTGACAATAAACTGGAGCAGTATCATGAGCAGCACCGAAACGCCGACGATGATGATTTGCATCATAGATATGGTGATTTCGCCCATCTTGTACTGTTCAGCAAGCAAGCCCGTCATGGTGGGATAAGACTGCACACCTGCCCCCACCAAAGCCACCATGCCGTATTCGAGGAACAAAGAAACGCCGATCGCTGTTATCAGAACAGCGATTCGTGATGAGTTCCGCAGCGGTTTATATGCCACTTTCTCGATTGTTACCCCTAAAATTGTACAAAGAGCCATGGCGACTAACAATGATGGTACAAAACCAAGATTAAAAATTGTCAAACAATAATATCCAATAAAAGCGCCGATCATGTAAATATCGCAATGGGCAAAGTTTATAAGCTTAATAATGCCATATACCATGGTATAACCTAATGCAATGAGTGCATAAGTACTGCCCAGCGATATACCATTGATAAGCTGTTGCAGAAATTGTTCCAAAAGCTCCCCCTCTTTCAACATCCAACCATCATTTAATTGATGGCAAAGGAATAGAATTGTTCGCTATTTTACTTTTGCATCATACCATAAAACTATGAAATTGGAACACGTTTTTTATGGAAGAATTACATCAGTAGAAATATTTGATTTTCAATTGGTTACTATACAAAAACAGAAAGTGAGGGCCATTTCTGGCCCTCACCGTAGATTAAGTGCTTAAACGCCAGCGCGAACGCTGCTGACCTGCTGACCGCCTTGCATTTCGATGACCACAAGAGCTTTAACAGCATTATGATCTTCGCCAACGCTGAACGTTCCCGTTACACCTTCAAAATTCTGGGTTCCGGCAAGCGCTTCTTTAACAGCTTCGCCATTCATCTCAGAAGCACGGCTGATGCCGTCGATGGTGAATTTGGCGAGGTCAAATCCAAGCGCGTTAAACGCATTGGGATCCGCGTTATACTTCTCTTTGAAAGCCTTAATGAAGTCCTGAACGATCGGGCTCTGGTCCAAAGAAGAGTAGTGATTGGAGAAGTAGACATCATTGGCCGCGTCAGCTCCAGCCAGTTCTGCGAGGACCGGCGAATCAAAACCGTCTGCACCAAGTATCGGAACGGATATGCCAAGCGCACGAGCCTGTTTGATGATAAGGCCGGCTTCTTCGTAATAGCCAGGAATGAAGATAACGTCAAAATCCATATCTTTAATCTTCGTAAGAACGGCGTTAAAGTCTGTATCGCCTGCAACATACGCTTCCTCAGAAACAATAGAACCGCCGGCAGATGTAAACGCAGCAGTGAAGCTCTCGGCTAATCCTTTGCTGTAGTCGCTCGAGCTGTCTTTGATAATGACAGCTTTGCTTTTTGTTAAATCAGAAGCAGCAAAGTTTGCCATCGCTGTTCCCTGATAAGAGTCGTTGAAGCAGATACGGAATGCGTATTCCTTCACTCCTGAATCATCCACTGTCACATCATCCGCTGTTGCAGAGCCGGATATAACGGAAACCTTATTCTGAATTGCGACCGGGATTTCAGCCTTAAACGCGCCAGAAGTTGCCGGACCCATAACGGCCAGCACTTTGTCGCCAGTCATCAACTTAGTAGCCAGCGTGGTGGCTTCAGCTGCATCTGACTTGTTATCATACTTTACGACTTCAATCTGTTTACCATCGATGCCGCCGGCTGCATTAATCTGCTCTATTGCCAGCTCAATGCCTTTAACCGTATCTTCGCCATAGGTAGCCACAGCACCGGATAACTCCATGTTAATTCCAACCTTTATAGTGTTGGATTTTTGTCCGCAAGCTGTGAACAAAGACAGCGCCATAATAACAACCAGAACGATGACAAGAACTCTCTTCATTTGTTTTGCCTCCTTGTTTTATTGGAAATGAATTATAGCCATAATGATAGTCGGATAAAAGGCCTATGTCAAGTTATACAAACATGCAAATCAAACAATAAATAAGAAAGTATAAACATTTTTTAGTTTAAATATTATAATATTACAAGTGCCATCACAATTAATTATAAAATGCCAGGAAACCGGCACTCAGTACTTCCACAATCTAATTTTGACACCCATAGATAAACCGAATATGTTCAAATCCAACTTCTTAACATGCTCTGAAAACCCTACAACGACTTTCGTTCTATTGTGCATTTAATTCAGCACTACCATCTTGGCTGTAACTCTGTCCATAGCATTTAGGGCTTGCTCCAATTCGAACATCTCCTTTGTATCGCCGCATAGCTGGAGGATGAGTATGCCTTCATCGGAACAGACATTATGTGTTTCATGCAGACCCAGCCTCACCTTAATGGAGCAGCCAAAACGAGACAGAACCTCCTGGACTTTGGGAGAATCATCTCTGAGAGTACCAATCTTGACAACCATAATGTTACATTCCATCTTTACACTGCCCTTTTATAAATCGTTCATTAGGTAGTATGCCACTGACATGGCAGCTCAAACGCAAGAGATAAATTATTCTTTATCTGACAGAAAGTAATAATTGATGCCGCCGCAAATTGCTTCGGCAAGTTTCCTCTGATAATCATCCTGAACAAGGAGTTGTTCTTCCTTTTCGTTGCTCAGATATCCACATTCAACGATCACACAGGGCTGCCAACCGCTGCGCAATATGTATAAGTCTCCTGAACGGGCGCTGTTTTGCTGTTCTGGCGCTAATTCATCCAACAGATTTTGCTGTATGCTCGTTGCGAGTTTTTCTCCCTTGACTGAGCCTTGCATAAAGATTACAAGCGGACCAGAAACGCTGCTGTCTGAGAATGCATTCATATGAATACTCACAACGATATCTGAGCCGCTATCTGTGATGATCTGTCTCCGCTTTGCCATATCTGCATCTTTAGTTTCGGCAATGGCGTTTTCATTCGTACGCGTCATGATCACTTTGGCACCGTTTGATTCCAGCAATTCCCTCAGATGATTTGCAACAAGCAGGTTCAATCCGTCTTCTTCTGTGCCTGTCACGCCTATGGTGCCAGGATCAAAGCCGCCATGTCCGGCGTCGACGACGATGAGTCTATCAGTAAGCGCATTATCGTCGATCGACACGACTCCCGAAGAGGGCGAATATTTCACCGGATCCTCAGTCGCATTGACGGGGGTATCTGAAAGAAAATGCAGTGCAATCGTTATAGAGGCAGCAGCGAAACACAATATTGCGATTATAATAAAAAGTTTGTTTTTTATAACCTGATTACCACGAGAATATGGCGTAGTGTTTACTTCAATACTCTTACCGGGTGGTTCATATGGATTCATTCTTCACCTCAAGAGAAAATAGTGATATATAACGAACAGCCTGTACAAATAATAATACCATATTTATATTAACAGGGAAATAGGTATAAAATAATGCTGATAGAAGACAAATCCGAACCCTCCTCCAATGAGAAACGGTTCGGATAAATAGTGTCTGGCGTACCCGGGAGGATTCGAACCTCTGGCCTTTGGAGTCGGAGTCCAACGCTCTATCCAGCTGAGCTACGGGTACATATTATTGGCGGCATGTGGGTTTTGATGCTTCCAGATACACACAGCATAAACTAATATACCATAAATCTGCGGCAAGTCAACCTTAGAAATACTGATAGAACGTGCAGCGTATGTTTCCGTTATATAACTTTCGCTTGCGTGCCGCGCGTTTCCCGAAAAACCGCTCGAATTCTTCGTCAGCCGTTATGACAAACTTCTTTTCTACATCCGAGAAAGACCTGCCCATATCACTGTACAGCTGATGAACGTCTTTTTTCTCACCCAGACGCTCCGCATACGGTGGATTTGTCAGCACAGTACACTGTTTACGTGAGAAATCCTTGACATCTGCTTTAAATACGCGGATATTCACACCGGCTGCGCGTGCGTTTCTGTCCGCCGCGCTGACAGCCTTCGGGTCAATATCAGACGCAAAGATCAGCGGCTGGTTGCCTGAAGACTTTTCTGCAGCGGCGCAGCGCTCGTCGCGCCAGGCTCTACCAAAGCCGTTCCAGTGTTCCGAATCGAAACCGCGATTTAAACCGAGCGCAATCCCCTGGCCGACCATGGCCGCTTCAATGGCGATTGTCCCCGATCCGCATAATGGATCAGCGAACTCTCCCCCGCGCCAGCCTGACAGCAGCACGAGACCTGCCGCCAGTGTTTCACGTATCGGCGCAGCCACATTGGATGCACGGTAACCGCGGCGATTGAGCCCCTGACCGCTGGTATTGAGGCATACCGATACGGTGTCCCGCAGTATTTTTATATGAATGTCATAACGCTCGCCTGTCTCTGGCAGCACAGCCGCACTGTGCCCTGCCATCAGGCTGACAGCGACAGCCTTTTTCCCAATCGATTGAATGTCTGATACGCTGAACAGCCGGCTTCCTACCGAATCCGCGTTCACGATAAATGCGGCGTTCTTGGGAATACGATTTGCCCACTCGATACCGCGGACACCCTCAAAAAGTTCGTCAAAAGTTACTGCGGTAAAGCTTTTCAGTTCTATGTATACCCTGTCTGCCGTGCGCAGCCAAAGGTTGGCGCGCGCGATACCAGCTTCATCGGTCAAAAAATAAACCCGGGCATCCCGGGCATCTGTTTCTGCAACCCTTAAATCCTTCAATTCACGTGATGTGACGCCTTCCAGCCCAAATGAACAGGAGGCAAAACATTTATACGCCATTTTCACTTTCCCATCTGTTGAGTTTTACGCCGTTTATTCGCAATGTAAAGCTGCAGCCAAGGAAGCGGGCACTCTTTTCGCACATCTGCATCCGCGTCATGTATATGCTCAGAAATTCCATCGGAGATGCGCTCTCACTCATTTCATAATCGATGCAAATGTTGCCGTCCACCACCGAAAGCCGGGTAGACTGTATTGAATAATTCACACGGTCATGGATATCAGCCGGAGAGTATTTCTTCATACGGACACGCGCTCGGTGAGCATCCACTTTGTCAGCAATGATCAGAGCAGCGGAAATATCGCTGATTGGGGCACCAGTCTCTTCTTCATGAGATCCGACGGCCGCACAAATCTCACATGCTTCAGAAACCGGCATCTGCATATCGCATAGAATCGGGAAAAGAAGCACGCCGCCGTTTAAACCATGGTGCTTTCTGTTTACCATGTTGCCAACATCGTGTACCCATCCGGCTATCTTGGCCAGTTCAATACGCCGTTGGGATTTCCCCAGCTTGTACAATATTTCCCCCGCAATACGGCTGACATATCCCACGTGACGCGGGCCATGGTCGGTGTACCCGATCATTTCAAGCACCTTGTTGGAATGGCTGACGAGTTCGCTGATCTTCTCGCTCCTGATAATGTCTTCAAATGATACTGTCAATGCTTTTTCTCCAAATCAATGAGTGAATCATAGTCATTATCGCCTGTAAAATCACGTTCGATATCGACGTCTCCGCCCAGTTCTTCCAGCGCATTCCTGATAGCGATATAGTCAAAATACCGCAGGTTTTCCTGGCGGATAGCATCCTCAAGCGCCGGCAGCGCTGTGGGATTTCCGATTTTGCCTAAGCAGTTGGCATAAAACGCTTTCTGCGTATCACTGAGCAGAAAACGTTCCATTACATACCCGTACGTACGTTCATCATAAGGCATATCCGTTAATATATCGAGGAAGCAGTCCCTCGCATAAGGGTGCTCCGCACGTTCAAAGGCTGCTAAAACAGCCTCCACATATTCCGGACCCGCATCCCGAAGCTCATCAGCACAGGCTTCCGAAAAATCACTTTGCTCAACAGCCTTGGAAATCACATCAATATAATAATCATATGGATGGTCCATGTCCATCTCTTCGATCAAGCGTACAACGACCGTCCGGAGCTTATCTTCATTCTCACCGCTGTAATTCTTTAGCAGGGATATAAGCAGCGGATATGCCTCGTTTCGGCTGTCTGCGATACGGTTCAGCAAAGGTCCGGGCAAAGTCAAGTCCGACAGCATATAATGCCCCAGCGTTTTGATCATCGATACAGCATCCATTGCGGCAAAGTAAGCGTTGGGTGATACGTCATTGAGCCAGCTTTGGGGAGTGTCCAGCCAATTCAAATATATATCTGGCACAACATCTTCCATAACATCTTTGCCGATGCGATTGTCATGGATATATGCGTCAAGATATTCTGAGAATTTCTTCTCAAAGTTAATCAGCATTCGGGTCACCCATTTCCGGTTCTTCAAAAATAATCCGATAGTATTTGTTAAGCGTAATCAAAGATATGCCGTATGTCTTGATCAGCTCCTTTTTCAATGGAGGACGCTTGTAGTCCATCAGTTCGCTGACACCCAATTCCAGCGCCGCAGCCAGTGCTTCCGGACGTGCAACCCAAGTTCCCCCGTCGTTTCTTTCTCCTGCAATTGAAACAAGCAGCTCAACCCCAGTTGATAGAAAGTCATCGTTATATCGCAGTCTGACGCTTTTGATAAATATGTTGAGCGCCGCGGCATACGGAGCAGGCAGGTCTTTCATATCATCTGAAACCGTACCCACGCGCACTTCGGCAATAGCTCCTTTGATATACGCCACATAAGGTTCTCTGGCTCCCATGCGTTTCAAGTACATAAATATATCGTTCTTGATCTCGTCTGTTTCAGCACTTTTTAAAAGAAAATCGCGGAACTCCTCCTCGACCTCGGCGTCAGTAAACATGCTCATAATTTCAAGTACGATTTTTTTAATATATTCGTCGCCGTAATGCAAACCCCAGTAGATGATTGAACGAAAGTATTTATCATTTTTCCACTTGAATTCAAGGCTGCCATCCTTTTGCTTGAGGCAATCGTTCAAATAGTTTATTCGCAGTTTGATCTCGTCGAACTGTACCTGATATACATATTCCATATCTATTCCGGAACCGTTCTTTCGAGCCTCCTGAGCCTTTGTACTGTAATACAACGCCAAGCTGTTTTTTGGATCAATCTTCAATATTTTAACGAAAAAACCAAGAGCCTCTGCATATAGGCAACAGTTATAGGCAGCAATGCCGCAAAAATGCAGAATGCGAATATCATAAGGCTGGAACCCGACGATTTTCAAAAACCATCTGTAAGCTTTCTCATGATAACCCAATTCACAGTAAGTCAGTGCGATTTTGTGCATATCTTCAGGCTGTATGTCTCCGATACCACTGAGCTTTTCCAGGTAAGCCGTCGCACTGGCATGATCATTCATATCCGAAAAAAACAGCGCGAGATTACAGCAGGCATGAAGATTCTGCATCTGCGCGCCCAACACTTTTTTTGAAATTTCAATGGCTTTGTGTTTGTGTCCGTCAAAGAAATAGGATAAAGCCAGGTTGTTCATTGCCGAATATATCGTTGGATCCTTCTCTATTACAGATTCCAGGTGTTTGATGGCGTTATTGTAATCGCCTTTGTCAAGACATTGTTTTCCCTCGTAAGCTTTTTCATATATCAACCGGCGGTTGATGTCATGAAGAATTCCTTCCTCTTCGTATTCCTCTTCATCAATGATATCAAAAAGCTCATCGATATCCTCGGCGTATTCGCCTTCGGGATCGATGGCCAGATATTGCTCAAACGCCTCGTCTGCCAGCTCATAATTTTTCATGCCCATGTAGTTGCATCCCAGCGCAAACAGGCACTCGGTCGGAGTATTCCCATACTTGGCAATTTTCAGCAGAACATCGTTAGACTCTGCGTAAAGACCCATCTCCGAATAAACCTGAGCGATGCTGAGCAGATAATCCACATTTCCAGGTTCCATCCCCAGGACCTGCCGATAAAGCTGCAGTGCCCCCAGAAGATTACCAGCATCAATATGCTTTTCAGCTTTGCGAATATAAAACTCAGCCGGCTGTACAAAGCTGAGAATTTTGTTTTCAGTTTTTTTATTCATTGCCACCTCTTCAAGCACTATTATATCATAATCCGGATAAAAAGAGTATGTTCAATCTTTGCGGCAAACAAACTGTATCCGGACAGAATCAGACCTGGCAGCGTCTTTTGTGAAAGCATCATAGATTTCAATCTGTTGAAAACCGATGCAGGCCAGCAAACTCTTAATGTCCTTGATATCATGAGCATATTGTACGTGCTGTTCGGACATTTTTTTAAATACATCTCCTCTCCGAATGAACAGCACGACATCCATAGTCAGTATGTTAGCATCCGTGTTGTAGTGATTATTCCATATACATGTGGCATCTTCGCCGTCGTCGTAGTAAACTTCACCGTGCATGGACTTGAGCTTGTGCGCTGAACTGATATCGAACAGCAGTTTTCCGCCGGGCTTTAAAACACCGGATGCAGAGGTGAGAAATTCCGTCAGTCCGGTGCGATCCAGATAGTTTGGACCGTCGCAGGCGCTGATAACTGCGTCGAAGTACCGTCCCGCGCTGAGCCGGCGCATATCCTGCTGAACAAAAACAATATTGCGTCCATTCTGCTGCGCATCACCTATCGCAATGTCAAGCATTTCTGATGATATGTCGGAAGCGACAATATCATGCCCCATATCGTAAAGCCGGGAGGATATGCAGCCCGTACCGCAGGACACTTCAAATATCCGGAGCTCCTTTTGCCCCAATAAACTGTTGATATATGAGGCCCAGGCATCATAGTCTACGTCTGACATGAGATGGTTGTATGCCTGCGCAAGGTATCGATATGCGTTCAAAGTATATCCTCCTGAATAATATGCTTGTTTCTATGTGAATAACACTATACAACAGTGCATGCAAAATCTCAACTCGCTGCAGCGCCAGCTTTTGTAAATCGACAATCAAAGTCTCGATTTGGTTGACGTAACACCTAATGGATGATATAATGTCGTTTAATTAAATACAGTTGAGGCGCGGTTTTCAAGAGTAGACTTAACTGAGGCATCGGGTGCCCGCGAGGTTTAGTAGGAAAGGGGAAACTGCCGAAGGCAAAACCGTCCGGAAAGTTTTGCCTGGGTGTATGGCGAACAACCATGCAACTGTCGTCTTTTCGAGACGGAGCGCAGCTGTAGGTAACAATGCATGGTGGTATGCGATGAGGCATTGTTGTTGTGGTGCGCGATGAAAAGTCCGTGCCATTTTTTGTACAATTGAGATTATTTTTTGGAGGGATATACAGTGAAACAGTATAATGTAGGCATCGTAGGAGCAACAGGAATGGTAGGACAGCGTTTTGTCTCTCTTATGGCGAATCATCCCTGGTTTAATGTGGTTCTTTTGAGCGCCAGTGAGAATTCCGCGGGTATAGTATACAAGGACGCAGTGGCGGGACGCTGGGCAATACCCACTCCCCTGCCCGAGAAATTTGCTGAAATGATTGTGGCTGACGCCGCTGACATCGATGCTGCAAAAGACCTCGATTTTGTTTTTTGCGCCATCAGCCTCGATAAAGCACAGACCAAAGCATTGGAAGAAGCATATGCTAAAGCGGAGATACCTGTGGTATCCAACAACAGCGCGCACAGAGGTACGCCGGATGTTCCCATGCTGATACCAGAGGTAAACGCTGAACATATCGATATCATTACGAGCCAGCGCAAACGGCTGGGGACCAAGCGCGGTTTCATCGCGGTAAAGCCCAACTGTTCCATACAGTCTTACGTGCCCGCGCTCCATCCGCTGGCCGACTTTGGCATCGAGCAGGTTGTAGCGTGCACCTATCAGGCAATTTCCGGCGCCGGTAAAACCTTTGACAGCTGGCCAGAAATGGTTGATAACGTGATACCGTTCATCGGTGGCGAAGAACAAAAGAGCGAGCAGGAACCCCTTAAGGTTTGGGGGCAGATAATGGACGGCGAGATCGTTCCGGCGGAAAAACCTGTGATTACCTCGCAGTGCATACGCGTGCCGGTATCCGACGGACATTTGGCTGCGACCTTTGTCAAGTTTGCAAACAAACCGTCCATTGAGACCATCAAGGAACGCTGGCAGAGCTACAAAGGCGTGCCGCAGCAGCTTGACCTGCCCAGCGCGCCCAAACAATTTCTCAAATATTTTGAGGAAGACAACCGCCCGCAAACACGGCTGGACAGGGATACCGAGGGCGGTATGGGTGTCACAATCGGGCGACTTCGCGAAGACCCGATATATGACTATAAATTCGTGTGCCTGAGCCACAACACATTGCGCGGTGCAGCAGGCGGCGCAGTTCTGATGGCTGAGCTTCTGGCCGCGAAAGGACTCTTCGACCGGTAGCAATACCGCAAGAAAGTAAAGGAGTGTGTCAGGATGAGTATTTTTGAAGGTGCGGGAACTGCTTTGGCAACGCCGTTCGATGAAAAGGGTATTAACTTTACCGCTTTTGAGGCCTTGATCGAGTATCAGATTGAAAATGGGATCGATGCACTGATCGTCTGCGGAACAACGGGTGAGTCCTCGACTATGACCAAAGATGAAATTCGATCCGCTATTGATTTCGTTGTGAAACAGACTGCGGGTCGTGTACCGGTTATCGCGGGGACGGGAACGAATAATACTGCAACGTCAGTAAGCGCTTCAAAAGAAGCGGCGGACCTTGGCGTGGATGCGCTGCTGTTGGTGACTCCGTACTATAACAAATGCACGGACAACGGTTTGTTACGGCATTTCTACGCCGTTGCGGACGCAGTTGAGCTGCCCATCATTGTCTACAATATACCTGGACGGACAGGCGTTAACGTTTCCCCCGCCGTAATGAAAAGGTTGGCAGAGCATGACCGCATTGTGGCCACCAAGGAGGCCAGTGGCAACATCGTTCAAATTGTAGAACTGGCAGGACTGTGCCCCGGATTTGGTATTTATTCAGGTAACGACGACCATGTGGTTCCGCTTCTTTCGGTAGGTGGAAAGGGCGTGATTTCTGTGGTGTCTAACGTCGCACCGCAGATGATGCATGATATGGTGGAAAGATATCTGAGCGGAGACGTAGCCACATCGCGGGAGTTGCAGTTCAAGCTCAATCCGCTGGTCAAGGCGCTGTTCTCCGAGGTCAATCCGATTCCTGTAAAAGCAGCGCTCAACATGATTGGCATTAATGCGGGGCTTCCCCGCCTGCCGCTGACCGAGATGAGCGCGGATAAGGCCGCAGTGCTGAAAAAGGAATTGATCGCGATGGGGTTTGATATCGTCTGATTAAAAAATATGCTGACGGGCTGTGATTTTTAATGGCCAGTCATAACATGAGGTTTCCATGGTTAATATCATTATATGCGGGGTCAACGGCAGAATGGGACAGACTCTGGCGCAGGCTGCAGCCGATACCGAAGGGTTTTCAGTTCTGGCCGGGGTTGACAAATATCCCGATAGTTTAACAAACTGCTTTCCCGTCTTGTCCGATATATCTGACTGTCCGGACGAAGCTGATGTCATTATTGATTTTTCTCGTCCGGAAGCACTGCATGCCAATCTTGCCTATGCGAAGCATATGAATATGCCCATCGTTATTGCGACAACAGGGTTTGCGGATGAAGATAAGGCTGTTATTGCAGGGGCCTCTAAAGAAATACCGATATTCATGTCGGCTAATATGTCAGTTGGTGTCAGTCTGCAGATGGAGCTGGCGCGGCGCGCCGCTGAATTTTGGGGTGAAGACTGCGATATTGAAATTGTGGAACGGCACCACAACCGCAAGGTAGACGCGCCAAGTGGTACGGCTCTGGCGCTGGCTGATTGTCTGAACAGTGCGATGATCACACCAAAGCCGCTTCTTTGCGGCCGGTGCACACGTACTGAAAAACGCGGACGAGAGATCGGTATCCATGCGGTGCGCGGAGGGACTATCTCCGGCGATCACAGCGTGTTGTTCATCAGTACGGATGAGGTGCTGGAGGTCAACCACATCGCCCAGTCACCTCGTATATTTGCGCTGGGCGCGTTACGGGCTGCTGGCTTTTTATGCGGCAAGCCGACAGGGCTTTACAACATGGCGGATATGATTCAGCAGAACGCCGTCACGAACATCTATAAGGACGATGAACAGGCCATGATTACGCTGGCTGACCTGGAGTTTTCACCAAAAGGAATTGCATCTGTATTCGAAAACATTGCGTCAGTGGGTATAAAGATCGATATCATCAGCCAGACGGCGCCTTTCAACGGCCGTGTCGGTCTTTCCTTCTCACTGCCTCAATCGGATCTGGAAAGATGCCTGAATCTGCTCAAGAAATATGAGACGAATGGTGCGCACATCATCGCTAGCGATTCGTTGTCCAAGCTGACAGTGGAAGGTCCTGGTATGGAGCGGCAGTCGGGCGTTGCATCGCGTCTTTTCGGTGCACTGGCCGAGAAGAGTATCGGCATCTCGATCATTACGACATCTGAGACGAAGATCAGCTTCTGCGTGGATGCCGAAAGGTCGAACGAGGCGATCGGCGTGGTTGCGGAAGCGTTTTATCTGTAAAGGTATAGAATCCAAAAAGGGCTTTAGCCCTTTTTTATTTGCTCTTAAAACGCGATCCCCACTGTTTCTCTAGAACCTCAACAGAGAAAGGCATTCCGTGACCGGGATAAATGCGTTTGGCACCGCTGTTCAATATGGCAGACCATGCGGCAGGTAAAGCCTGAGGGTGATCGGCAAAGGGCGGGTATATGGCGGAACCAAAGCCAAATACGGTATCGCCGGCGAAGAAAGCATCGCCGATCCTCAGGCCTATTGAACCGACAGTATGCGCGCCAAGACGGTACACCCAAATATCGGAGCCGTAACCATCAAGCGGGCCGGACTCGGTGATCTGGATTATATCCTCCGTCACTGGGCGGTAATGATCTCGGGATGTGGATCCAAGTGTCTTTGCCAACGTCAGAATCACCTGGCCGAGACGCCCTGTTTCTGCGGGTACGGGCGTGTGCCCGCTTTTTAAATATATGACTTCTTCACTCCCGACCATCACTTTCGCACCCGTCGCCAGTCGTATCGATTCCGCGCCGCCGGTATGGTCGTAATGTGTATGAGATAGAAACAGCAGTGTCACTTCGATGTTCAACGACCGTATACGGTCAAGAATATCTTTTCCGTCCGGCTGCTTTCCTGCATCAATCAATATCCCGTGACCTTTTTCATACGCCAGCCATGCCGTTCCTGCCAGATGGACAATTTTCATGATAGTCCCTCCGTCACTGTGATGAATTTATAGTACCACAAAAATATTCGTATAAAAAGAGAGCCCGCCAGAGCCCTCTTTGTTAGCTATTTGAGGCCTATATCCGTTCGGTATTGCGCGCCATCAAAACGTATTTTAGCGACTTCCCCATACGCTATGGAGCGAGCTTCGGCGATGTTCTGACCAAGCGCTGTGACTCCCAGCACACGTCCCCCTGCGGTCACGTAATCGCCGTCTTCCAGCGTAGTGCCGGCGTGGAACACCACGGCATCCTTTACGTCTGACAGCCCCGAGATGGGCAGGCCTTTGGTATATGCGCCCGGATATCCGCCCGACGCCATCACCACGCAGACAGCGCTGCGTTCGTCCCATTTCAGTGTGATGTCGTTCAGCCTGCCGTCAATCACCGCGTCCATTACGTCCAGCAGATCGTTCTTCATACGCGGCAGCACCACCTGCGCCTCCGGATCACCGAATCGAGCGTTGTATTCCAGCAGCTTCGGGCCGTTCTCGGTCAGCATCAGCCCAAAATACAGCACGCCATTAAATTCTACGTTTTCTGCCTGCAGCGCCTCAACAGTTCGGTGGATGATCGTCTCCTCCACCGTCTTTCGTACCCCATCAGTGTATTTGGGGCTGGGTGAAAAAGTGCCCATGCCGCCGGTGTTGGGGCCCTGGTCGTTGTCGAAAACGCGCTTATGGTCCTGCGCGCTCGCCATCGACAATATCGTCTTGCTGTCGCAGAAGGCCAGCACCGACACTTCTGGACCCTGCATAAACTCCTCTATCACCACGCTATTACCCGCTTCACCGAAAAGATTCTTGTTCATGATATCATCCAGCGCCGCCTTCGCTTCATCAGCGGTGTTGCATATGATTACGCCCTTGCCCAGTGCCAGACCATCCGCCTTGACGACCACGGGCAACGCGCATGAATTGACATACTCAAACGCTGCAACGAAATCGTCGAATACCTCGTACTGCGCCGTGGGTATGCCATATTTTTTCATCAGGTGCTTGGCGTACACCTTGCTTCCCTCCAGTCGCGCACCAGCCGCCGTAGGACCGAAAGCGCGGATGCCGCTCTGATGCAACGCATCAACCAACCCCATATAGAGCGGGTCGTCGGGCGCGACAACCACGAGGTCGAAAGCCTCCCGATGGGCATAGTCCACAATGCCTGCGATATCCGTCGCCTTGATGGGTATACATTTTGCCAGCTCTGCGATGCCGCCATTGCCGGGTGCACAGTGAATCTCCGTCACCTTTGGGCTCTGGCACAGCTTCCATATAATCGTGTGCTCACGACCACCGCTCCCCACCACAAGTATCTTCATACTGACGCTCCTTAGTGCTTGAAGTGACGCATACCGGTGAACACCATCGCGATGCCCAATTCGTCGCAGGCCTTGATGGAATCCTCGTCGCGTATGCTGCCGCCCGGCTGAATGATGGCTGTGATGCCGTATTTTGCCGCCAGCCGGACGCAGTCGTCGAACGGGAAGTACGCGTCGGATGCGAGCGCTGCGCCTCTGACGTTATCGCCTGAACGCTCCAGCGCGTTTTCTGCTGCCCATATGCGCGATACTTGGCCCGCACCCAGGCCAAGCGACTGGCCGTTCTTCGACACCGCGATGGCGTTGCTCTTCAAATGCTTGACCAGTTTCCACGCAAAAAGCATATCCTTCATCTGTGCTTCGGTGGGCGCGGTTTTCGTCACTACCTTCAGCTCGCCTTCCAGGAGCTTGTCGTCCGGCTGCTGTACGATCAGCCCGCCCAACGGTTTCTTGATATCCAGCGCTGATTCTTTGATCTTGGCAGAGATATCCGGCAGGCGCAGCAGGCGCAGGTTCTTCTTGATCTTCAGCACCTCCAAAGCGTCGTTGGTGAAGCCGGGCGCGATCACGATCTCGAGGAACGTCTTGACCATCTCTTCGGCTGTCGCCTTGTCCACCTCCGCGTTGACTGCGACGATACCGCCATAGACGGAAACCGGATCCGCAGTATACGCTTTCATGTAAGCTTCGTGCATGGTTGCACCGCTGCCCACACCGCACGGATTGGCGTGCTTGGACGCGACGACGGTGATTTCGTTAAACTCGCGCAGGCAGTCCAGCGCGCCGTTGGTATCGTTGATGTTGTTGAAGGACAACTCCTTGCCCCACAACTGCTCCGCCGCGGCAAGCGTTCCTTCAGTGCCCAGCGGCTCCTTATAGAAGGCAGCGCTCTGGTGTGGGTTTTCGCCGTAGCGCATGTCTTGCAGCTTCTCGTAGGTCAGCGTCAGCTTGTCGGGATAACCCCCGCCGTTCTGACGTCGCAGATACCCCGAGATCAGCGCATCGTATGCCGCGGTGTGTTCGAACACCTTCACGCACAGGTCGAACTTGGTTTCGCGTGAAACGCCGCCGTTTTTCAGTTCGACCAGCACACGGACATAGTCCGCCGGGTCCACGATGGACGCGACGTCCTGCCAGTTCTTCGCCGCCGCGCGAAGCATCGTCGGGCCTCCGATATCGATATTTTCGATGGCGTCTTCAAGCGTCACGTCCGGTTTTGAAATGGTTGCCTTGAACGGATAAAGGTTGACGGCGACCACGTCGATGAGGCCGACGCCCAGCTTCTCCACCTGCGTCATGTGGTCCGTACTACCCCGCATCGCGAGAATGCCGGCGTGGATGGCCGGGTGCAGCGTCTTGACGCGTCCGTCCAAACATTCCGGAAAGCCGGTGATGTCCGACACGTTGGTGACGGGCACACCCGCCTGCTCCAACGCTTTCTGCGTGCCGCCCGTGGAGAGTATTTCAAACCCAAGCCCGGCGAGGACGGATGCGAACTCCACGATGCCCGTTTTGTCGAACACGCTGAGGAAAGCTCTCTTCATATGTTAAACCTCCAAATATTGATCAGATTACAGCATTCGGGCGACCCGTGGCCGCCCATATATTGTCTGATGTTATCCAAGTATTCTGACGTGTCGCCCTTCAATCTTAAGCTTCCCTTTGCACAGCAGAGCGACGGACCTGACCAGTATATCGTGCTCCACTTCGAGTATGCGCGCGGCAAGGGAATCCGGGGTATCATCGTCCAGCACTTCTACGTATTTCTGCATAATGATTGGGCCAGTGTCTGTTCCTTCATCGACAAAGTGCACCGTCGCGCCCGACACCTTCGCACCGTATTCCAGCACCGCTGTGTGAACGCGCCGCCCGTAGAAACCTTTACCGCAAAAGGAGGGGATCAACGCCGGATGTATATTGACGACCGGGTACTTTTTTACGAGATCAGGACCGAGTATGGACATGTATCCCGCAAGAATCACAGCCTGACCGCCGAATGCATTAATTGCGCTGACAACCGCTTCATCATGTGCCTTTTGGTTGTCGAAGCTGCGCGGGCTGATAACGATGGACGGAACTCCAACCTGTTTCGCCCGCTCCAGTGCGAATACGTCCGGTTTGCTGGATATCACGCCCGTCACACTGGCGGGAATGCGCCCGTCAGCGCAAGCGTCCAGAACGGCCTGCAGATTAGAGCCGCTGCCAGAAACCATCACAACGAGACTGTCTATTCGCACAGCTCCACTCCTTCGCCTTTTTGTACACTGCCGATAACAAACGCCTTCTCACCCAGACCGAGCGCGGCTGCGAGAACCTCACTCTCCAGTTCAGGGCTGACTGTCAGCACCATGCCGATACCCATGTTGAACGTATTGTACGCACTGTCACGCATCATCTTTGCTTCACGCACCAGCAGACTAAATATCGGCGGCATTTCCCAGCTGCCCAGATTGATACGCGCACCGAGGCCATTTGGTAGTATGCGCGGAATATTTTCAATAAAGCCGCCGCCTGTGATGTGCGCGACGCCCTTTATCTCATGCAGCTCCAAAAGTGACAGAACTGTTTTTACGTAAATTCGCGTGGGCACCAGCAGCTCTTCGCCAAGCGTCTTGCCCAGCATGTCGATGTTCTGCGCCAAAACACGGTTATCCATCGCGATCACCTTGCGTACCAGAGAAAAACCATTACTGTGAATGCCGCTAGACTGCAGGCCGATCAGTATATCACCTGCCTTGATACCGCTGCCATTGACCAGCTTGCTTTTGGGTACACTTCCCACGCAGAAACCTGCCATATCGTACTCACCCGCAGAATAAAAGCCGGGCATTTCTGCCGTTTCCCCGCCGATCAAGGCGCAGCCCGCCTGACGGCAGCCTTCTGCGACGCCCTTGACGATATCCGCCGCGACCTCAGGCACCAGCTTGCCTATCGCGATGTAGTCCAGAAAGAACATGGGCGCGGCGCCGTGGCACACCACATCGTTAACACACATCGCCACACAGTCGATGCCCACTGTATCATGCTTGTCCATCGCGAAGGCCAGCTTCAGCTTGGTCCCAACGCCGTCCGTGCCGGATACCAGTACATTGTCTCCATATTCATACATGCCGCCGAACGAACCTAAGTCCTGCAATACATGACCATTAAACGTGGACCTCGCGTGCTCCTTCATCAGCCTTACCGCTTTATAACCGGCCTCTACATCCACACCGGCGTCTTTATAAGTATATCCCATATTATCTCCTGAAGTTATTGAGGATGCTATATTCTACCATATTCATTTGCATTTATCGAGCATATTCTTTTTACCGCAATGCAGCAATTCGCCCACATCCTCCGGATATTTACCGTCGAAGCAGCCAGAACAGAAGTTGCAGGCAGCTCCCTCTACTGTTTTAAGAAGATCCTCAATGCGCAGATAGTTCAGCGTGTCCGCGCCAATCAGCTTGCGTATCTCCTCTACCGAGTGAGATGCGCCGATTAACTGATCGTGCGACGACGTATCAATTCCAAAGAAGCAGGGGTGCTTGATGGGAGGTGAACTGATCTGCATATGCACTTCCTTCGCACCCGCCAATTTAAGCATCTCAACGATGCGCTTGGACGTTGTACCCCGAACGATCGAGTCGTCCACCAGAATCAGCTTTTTGCCGCGCACGTTACGCTTTAACACGCTGAGCTTGACGGATACACCCATCTCACGCTTACCCTGGGAAGGCTGAATGAACGTACGTCCCACATACCGGTTTTTGGACAGAGCGCTGGTATACGGGATACCCGACTGGCGCGCAAAACCCATAGCAGCAGATAGGGCCGAATCAGGTACGGCAGCCACAACATCCGCGTCAACACTGTTCGACATCGCAAGCAACTCTCCGGCGCGTTCCCGTGCACGGTGAACCGCTATGCCATCAATATCAGAATCGGGCCGGGCAAAATAGACGTACTCAAATATGCATAAGGCGGAATCGCTGGCGTGCATACCCTGATAGGATTTCAAGCCGTTCTTATCGGCGACGACGATCTCACCGGGGCGCAGATCACGTATAAAATCTGCGCCGATGGTATCAAACGCGCTGGATTCCGACGCGAACACGTAGGCGTTATCGATCCGCCCCAGAGCCAGCGGACGGATGCCCTTGGGGTCACGGACGCCAATCACCATGTCCGGCGTCATTATGACGAGCGCATAGCTGCCTTTGAGTTGCGCCATCGTCTTCGTTACCGCTTCAATGATGCCGTCTCCGCTGTGCTTGGCGATCAGGCTCGCAATCACCTCGGAGTCGATGGTTGTCTGGAAAATTGCACCACTGTTTTCCAGCTCGTCACGCAGTGTGGGCGCGTTGATCAGATTTCCGTTGTGTGCGAGTGCCAGCTGCCCTTTTTTCGAACTGATCACGAGCGGCTGCGAGTTGGCAAGCAGACTGTCTCCCATCGTGGAATAGCGCACATGCCCGATGGCGGCTTGTCCGCCTTCTAGCTTCTCAAGACTGCCGTTGCGGAAAACCTCGGTTACAAGCCCCATTTGCTTGTAGTATTCGATCCGGCTGCCCTTGGCGACGGCGATGCCGGCACTCTCCTGCCCGCGATGCTGCAGCGCAAACAGCCCATAATAGGCGGCTTCAGCTGGTTCTATCGAACTGTCTGGGGTGTATATACCGAATACGCCGCACTCTTCGTGCATGCAGTCTTCATAAGGCTTGAACCGTTCGTATCTGTCCGGTATATGAATGCGAAGCGGCATGTTATTCTCCCATCAGCCTTTTGATGATTTCCTGATAAGCTTCCTCGACGTCTCCGAGATCGCGGCGAAAACGGTCCTTGTCCAGCTTCTTGCCCGTCTCAATATCCCAGAACCGACACGTGTCCGGCGAGATTTCGTCCGCCAATATGATATCGCCATGGAAACGGCCGAACTCCAGCTTGAAGTCAATCAGCTCCACGCCATAATCTCTCAGATACGCGCTGAGTATCTCATTGACCTTGAATGAATATACTTTGATCTTCTCCATTTCTTCATCCGTCGCGAGTCCTAAAGCGCGGACATAATAGGAATTGATGAATGGATCACCTAGTTCGTCGTTTTTATAACTGTACTCTAGTATCGGGCAGAGCAGTTCCGTTCCCTCGGCAACACCCATGCGCTTGGTGAAGCTCCCTGCCGCTTTGTTGCGCACGATCACTTCCACCGGAACGATGTCAACCTTGCGAACGACGGTCTCCCGGTCGGACAACTGCTCCACATAGTGAGTCGGCACACCCTTGCTTTCCAGCAGCTTGAAGAAGTGGTTGGAGACCTTGTTGTTAACGATCCCTTTGCCGACGATTGTGCCCCGTTTCTGGCCGTTGAACGCCGTCGCATCGTCCTTGTACGATACGATCACGCAATCGGCATCATCCGTCAGGTAAACCTTCTTCGCCTTACCTTCGTAAATTTGTTCCATCTGTTTCATATCAAACTAATCTCCTTTTGAAGAGTTTTATCAGATTCGAGAACCTTCTGCGCCATCTCTTTCTTATAGGCGGAAAGCTTAGGTTTAAGTTCCGAGTATTTGATCGAAAGTATCTGCACGGCTAGCAACGCCGCATTGACACCACCGTCAATTGCGACGGTTGCCACCGGGATGCCGGGCGGCATCTGTACAGTTGAAAGAAGCGAGTCCAATCCGTCCATCGTAGATGATTTGATGGGGATACCGATAACGGGCAGCGTGGTATAAGCAGCGAGTACGCCAGCTAAATGCGCGGCCTTGCCTGCGGCTGCGATGATCACCTCAATACCATTCTCCTCTGCATCGGCCGCAAACGCATGCGCTTCGTCCGGCGTACGGTGAGCGCTCAACACATGCCCCTCAACGGACACGCCAAACGATTTAAGTGTGGATATGGCTTTTTCCATAACAGGAAGGTCTGATATCGAACCCATGACGACGGCAGCTTTCATTCTAGTGACCCCTTTGAGTATATACTATTAAATACGACATTTTCCGCAATACAACATAGCCAGTCTACTTGAAGCGTTACTGGCTGTCAATGAATATCGCATACTATTATAGTGATGTATTATATATTGTTCGCCATATAAAACGAACATAATATAATGTCAATAAGATATAGTGTCTATCCTGAGATCAACCGAGTACTTCTGCAAATGCAATAGTATTGATTAAAAAACCATTGATGAAGATGTCTATGTCATTTGGAGGTTATCATTATTATTTACACTACCATAAAATGCGTTCTTTAAAAATTCGGTATAGTTTAATAGCTCATTGTATTTGTAAGCTATTAGGTGTTTTCTTTACTTTGAAGCGCTTCGACACCAAATCAAATTACTTGAAGAGCCATTTCACTCTAAAGGATTGCTTCAAAGCGTGCCAGTCAGCGTAAATCTGTCATTTGCGGCAACCGCAGTTCATGAAGCATGTTTTTATATAATATTTTTATTTAGTTTTGTATCATCTGCATAAATACTCCCACAAGAATAGGATCAAATTTGTTACCCCCTTGTGAAGAGATATGTTCCATAGCCTCTTGTGGTGTCATTAAATTATTTCTCAACAACCGATCATAAGTTTCAACAATCGCAATAATCCTTGCAAGTAAAGGGATGCTCTCAGATTTAAGGCCTTTGGGATACCCAGTCCCATCCCAGTGTTCATGATGACTGTAAACGATATTTGCTATATCCAATGTATCGTCAAAAAGGTTTAGTATACGAAAACCCACAACGGCATGTTGGTATATCTTGTTGAGCCTTTCATCCTCTTCATAGGATTTTATTTTATCTTCTCCCTCAACGACCTTTCCAATATCATGAAGAAATCCGGCCTTTTTTAGTCTATTTATTTCAACTTCACTCAATTTAAGCATTTTACCTAAATCTTGTGCCATCTGACTCACAGATTCAGAATGATTGTATTCTTCATGGTTTCTTTCATGCAGCGTTTCCACAATTGTATCTATCATTTGCTCATTAATTGTTTTACGGTTATTTGTTTTTTCTTTGTACATGCTGTTCTCAGCATTTTCCAAGATTCTTTCTATAGCGGTTTTTGATGATGTTTTCGTATCATATCCCAAAGACATGCTGCATCTGACAACGGAAAGCTTTTCTTTTGCAAACTCATTTTGAATTCTTTGCACAATGTTCTTTGCCTCCGTTTTATCTGTGTTTGGCAAAAGGATAATAAACTCGTCTCCGCCGACCCTTGCTACAATGTCATCATTACGACAAACGTCTCTTAGTATTTTTGCTGATCTTTTAATCAACTCATCTCCCGCCGTGTGTCCGAAAATATCATTGGTAAGCTTAAGTCCATTAAGGTCTCCAAATATAATGGATATGGGTATGTTCTTTTTGATGTCGATTGATTTTAATGTGTCTTCAAAGCACATTCTGTTATACAGCCCAGTCAGCGAATCGTGACAGCTTAAATACTTTATATGTTCCTCAGTTCTTTTTCTTTCCGTATTATCCATAAATGTGACTACACTGCCGACTATCTCCCCATTTTTAAACTGCGGATAAGAATAATAGACCGCATCAAAAAATGTTCCATCTGATCGCCAAAACACTTCATCCTCACGCTGAGTTCCAATTCCGGTTACAAGTGTTTTATTTATTTCACAGTTTTCAATTGAAATCGCAGATCCATCCTTACGGCTATAATGAATCAAACTATGCATATTCCGTCCAAGCAGATCATTCTGGCTCTCGTACCTCAGCATTCTTATACAGCTTGCATTGCAAAAAGTGCAGTTCCCATTTTTATCGATGCCAAATATAGCCTCGACTGTCGAATCAAGAATAAGTTGGAGTTTGTCTTTGTACTCTTCCAAGGCATCCTTAGCTGTTTTAAGGTCTATTGTTCTTTCATTGACTTTATCTTCAAGATTATTCACAAGGGTGTAAACGGCATTCGCCATTTCATTATATGAGCTCGACAGCTTCCCAATTTCGTCATTTCTTTGAGGCTCATCTTCGCCTGAAAGCTGCTTGGTCACCTTTATCATACTGCCAATTGGGAAAAGCAACTGTGCGACCTGGCTTGTCACATCATTAAGATGTGATATTGGTTTGGCAATACTATTAGGAATAACAAATGACAAAACTATCGCGATAAAAGTCAGTGCGGCAAAGAGAATAGAACTGACTAGCGTAATATTCCCTAGAGCATAGGAAACCTGCTCACGCACCGCATCCATTTCTTTTGTAACGTAATAGCTGTATTCATGTACATCGGACTGGATCAATCCTGTAATTATTTGAACGTCATTTTCCCATATCGCAATGTTGTCATAATAATGTCCGCCCTTTTCCTTATTATACTCAATTTGCTTAACATATTTCTCTAAGTTGTTAAGCAGTTTCACTATGCTTTCAGCACGTTTTTTATTGTCATTCAGGCTGGTATTGTTGATCAAATCCTTTGTAATCTTACGTGCATCTTCTATTGTACTATATGGGTCTTGTTCCTCTACCGTGGAGTGGCCGGCAATGATCAGATATATTTTATAATCGAAGTCCTCTTTAAAATCAATACTGAATTTGGCAGCCTCAGTTGCATTCGTAATGATTTTATCATACTTCTGATTGTAGCTATAAACATTCAGTAAAAATACTAAGAAAAGAATCATCAAAGGCACGATAATAAAAAGTAGCAGCAGCTGTATTTTTCGAGCCAGCCTTAAATGGCTAAAAAAATCTCGCAACATATATTTAAAGCCTCTTAACATTACAATCCTCTCCGCCCTATATGAGATATCGGATCCGTACCTTCCAACTCTTCTTACGGCCCGATTCATCTAAATACGCTCATTCATTAGAATCTTGATTCTCTCAATTGAGCAGCTTGGTCAGGCCAAAAGGTCTTTTCGGTAACATAAGACTTCTTATCAACCGATTTGCCGGCCTTAAGAGCCTTGATCAACTCTTCTACGCGGGGACCGTGGAGAGGGTTGCATTCCACGATAACATTGATTTTTCCGTCGATCATATAATCGAAGGCTTTCTTGCTGCCATCCCAGTTCACAATGATAATTTCACCATCAGGTCCGCAAGTCTTGCCAGCTGCCTCAATAGCAGCTATTGCACCAAATGTCATATTGTCATTTTCGGAAATAACTACATCGATATCATCAAAGGTCTTAAGCATGGACTCCATGACCTCTTGTCCTCTCTCTTGAGTAAAGTCACCAGACTGTCTGTCAAGCATATTCCAGTTGGGATGCTTGGCACAGCCTTCCTCAAAGCCTTGCGTACGTCCGATCTGAGGGGAAGAACCGATAGTGCCCTGAAGCGTGACCATATTGACGATATCCTCATCCGAAACTCCCTTGTCCGCAAGGATCTTCTCAAGTGCTTTCACGCCGTCACGGCCTTCCTGAAGAAAATCGGAACCGATCCACGCTGCGAATAATCTATCGTCATCTGTATCGATCATACGGTCAACTATGATAACAGGTATTCCAGCTTCATTCGCTTCACCGAGGGCAGTATCCCAACCGGTCTCGGTATTAGGAGCAAGAATTATATAGTCAACGCCTTTTTGAATAAAGTCACGAATAGCTGTGATTTGTTTCGTTGTCTGCTGCTGAGCATCGACGATTTCGAACTGATAACCCTTCTCTTCTGTAAAGGTCGCTTGCATCGAATTGGTGTTAGCTATTCGCCAGTCAGACTCTGCGCCTACCTGTATGAAACCAACGTATATAAGATCGTCATCAGATATTAGGTTGTTATCGCTTTGTACAGCCGCGTCGACAGATCCGCATCCCAAAATCGCGAATAGTAACGTAAGTCCAAGTAATATGAATATTATATTCCTAATAAACAATATTTTAATTCTCCTTAAATAGTATGAGATGTCTTAGACAAGTTGTTTGTAATTGGGCACTAATATTTACCATATGCTTTTCAAACATATCGATGCCATTTTAAAAGTGCCACACCTTACAAGATGGCAATACAACCAAGACCGAGTTGCACCTTAAAATATTAATAAACTGTTTGAATAGAAATCAAACTATACGAAAACGTGAATTTTTGATCTTTTGTCTCGCACGAACATCTTTCAGTCTAATACAAAGTAATAAACGCCGCGAATAATTTGCGTGGCGTTTATTACTATCCCCATTATTTGTTTCTCTGTATTTTTATTCCCACTCAATTGTCGCAGGAGGCTTGGATGTCACGTCGTATACGATGCGGTTGACGCCCGGTACCTCGTTGATGATGCGGCCGGATATTTTCTCCATCACGTCGAATGGTATGCGTGCCCAGTCGGCGGTCATACCATCCACGCTGGTGACCGCACGCAGCGCTATGGTGTGGTCATATGTGCGCTCATCCCCCATCACACCCACGCTTCGCATGTCGGTGAGTACGGCGAAATACTGCCATATCTCCTCATCGAGCTTTGCGTTCGCAATCTCCTCGCGGAAAATGTAGTCGGCCAGTTGCAGCGTCAGCACCTTCTCTCGCGTCACCTCGCCGATGATGCGTATCGCAAGGCCAGGGCCGGGGAACGGCTGGCGCCAAACGATGTGGTGCGGCATGCCGAGCGCCATGCCCAGCGCGCGCACCTCGTCCTTGAACAGATCGCGCAACGGCTCAATGATTTCACGGAAGTCAACATAATCCGGCAGTCCGCCAACGTTGTGATGGCTCTTAATGACTGCGGCATGGCCTTTGCCGGACTCGATGATGTCAGGGTATATCGTCCCTTGCGCGAGGAAGTCCACCTTGCCGATTTTGGCGGCTTCATCCTCGAAAACGCGTATAAACTCCTCGCCAATGATCTTACGTTTACGTTCAGGGTCCGACACCCCTTTAAGCTTATCCAGAAACCGATCGGCAGCGTCAACACATATTAGCTTCATGTCGTACGAATCCGAGAACGTTTCCGCAACCTGCTTGGCTTCACCCAGGCGCAGCAGGCCATGATCCACAAATATGCAAGTTAACCGACTGCCTACTGCCCTGTCAAGCAGCACCGCCGCAACGGATGAGTCCACACCACCAGAAAGTCCAAGCAGTACACTGCCGTCACCCACGCGTTCGCGGATCTCCGCTACCGCGGCATCGACATAATTATCCATCGTCCAGCCGCCGCTGGCCTTACAAACAGTATACAGGAAATTTTTCAGTATCTCATTGCCGAAACGGGTATGCACCACTTCGGGGTGGAACTGGACGGCATACAGTCTTTTTTCGGAATTGCAAAAAGCTGCAACCGGACAGCTGTCTGTCGTTGCGCTGACTGCAAAACCCTTCGGCGGCAGATCAACGTAATATGTATGGCTCATCCAGCAAACGGAGTTCTTGTCCAACCCAGAGAAAAGTGCGCAGTCTGTATCGTACTGAATGTCCGTCTTTCCGTATTCACGGTGGTCAGCCCGACGGACGCTGCCGCCCAGCATGACGCTCATTAGCTGGGCGCCATAGCATATACCAAGGATCGGGATACCAGCTTTGAACAAGCGTTTATCACACATCGGCGCCTTTTTATCCGTGACGCTACTGGGACCGCCGGTAAATATGATGCCGATAGGTTTTTCCTTCAGAATGCGCTCCAATGGCGCGTTGTACGGCAGTATCTCCGCGTATACCGCGAGGTCGCGAACGCGCCGTGCAATCAGCTGGTTATATTGTCCCCCAAAATCCAATACAATGATTTTCTCTCTCACAGTTTTTACCTTCCTGTATAGTTTGGTGCTTCCTTGGTGATATAAATGTCGTGCGGGTGGTTCTCAACTAACCCTGCACCTGTTACACGAATGAACTTCGCGCGGCTTCGCAGTTCCTCCAAAGTTGATGCGCCGCAATATCCCATTCCGGATTTGAGGCCGCCGACCATCTGGAATATGGTGTCGCTGAGCGATCCCTTAAAAGGCACACGGCCTTCCACGCCTTCGGGCACTAATTTATCCGCCTTGTCCTGAAAATAACGATCCTTGCTGCCCTTCTGCATGGCACCCAGCGAACCCATGCCACGATATACTTTAAAGCTGCGCCCCTGATAGATTTCCGTGTCTCCCGGGCTTTCTTCGGTGCCGGCCAGCAGACTGCCGATCATCACGGTGTGAGCACCTGCCGCTAGCGCTTTGGTGATATCGCCCGAGAACTTGATGCCGCCGTCCGCGACGATAGAAACGCCGTGCTTGGCAGCTGCTTGAGCGCATTGCATCACAGCGGTAAACTGCGGCACTCCGATACCCGCCACCACGCGTGTGGTGCAGATGGAACCGGGACCCATACCCACCTTGACACAGTCGGCTCCTGCTTTGATGAGATCCTCAGTGCCTTCGGCCGTAGCCACATTCCCCGCGATAATCGGCAGCCCCGGGAAGCGCGATTTTAATCTCTCCACAACGGCCATCACATTTTGGGAATGCCCGTGCGCCGAATCGACGGTGACGATGTCCACCTTGGCTTCTACCAGCGCCGCTGCGCGCTCCATAACGTCCTCCGATGTTCCCAACGCAGCCCCGGCCAGCAACCTTCCATTGACATCCTTGGCCGAATGGGGATATTGTATCGCTTTTTCGATATCCTTTATGGTGATAAGGCCCTTGAGCATACCTTGATCGTCGACCAGAGGCAGCTTTTCGATTTTGTGACGCCCCAATATCTCCTGCGCTTCGGCAAGAGTGGTGCCAATCGGTGCGGTTACAAGATTCTTCGAGGTCATCACCTCGCGAATCCGTCTTGAATAGTCCGTTTCAAAACGAAGATCACGGTTGGTCAGTATGCCCACCAGTTTGCCGTCCTGCGTGATAGGGACACCGGATATGCGGTAACGGGCCATTAGTGTGTTTGCGTCGGAAACCAGGTGTTCGGGAGAGAGTGAAAAGGGATCAGTAATTACACCGTGCTCGCTTCTTTTCACCTTGTCCACATTGTACGCCTGATCTTCAATGGACATATTCTTGTGTATGATACCGATGCCACCCTCCCTCGCGATCGCAATAGCCAGACGGGCTTCGGTGACCGTATCCATCGCTGCGCTCAGTATGGGTATATTGAGGCTTACGGTTTTGGTGAGTTTTGTTCTGACGGAGACTTCGGCAGGCACAATCGAGCTTTGCTGCGGTATCAGCAAAACATCGTCAAACGTCAGCCCTTCAGGAATTGTCGGATACTGCATATTAAAACCGCCTTTCAGCAAAATATAGACTTTTTTAGCATTCTAAATGCTGGCGTCACAGTTGTCAACAAAACAGACAAGGTGATGCGAATATTAGATTCATGCCTGCGCCAGCCGGTCTTGAACCTGTTTCATAGTCGGCATTGATGGAATTCCCCCGCGCCCCTCCACGCAGATTGATGCCGCCGCGTTGGCGAAGCGCGTAAAGCTGTGAATATCGCCCAGCGACAGCTCATCAAGCGTTTTGCCGCTATGCAGATATTGTGATATGACGCCTGCTGTGAAGCAATCGCCTGCACCTGTTGTATCTACGGCTTTTACGGCAAAGCCTTCCGTATACCCCATGCCGCTGGCGTGCGCATATTTCGCGCCTTCACTCCCCTGCGTTACAAACACCAGCTTAGCGCCTTGAGAGATGAGCATGGCGGCTGCATCCTCCAAGGTCATTTCTGGATACAGGAACTCGACCTCGTTGTCGGATATCTTGATAATGTCCGCGAAAGACAGCGCTTTGAGCATATACTCCTTGGCTGTTTCCTCGTCAGGCCACAGAGGAGCACGATAATTAGGATCGCACGAGATAACAACACCGGCATTTTTGGCCAGTTCAAGCGCTTTTAGATTGCTGCTGCGCGACGGTTCATCCGTCATCGAGAGCGAACCGGTGTGGAAAATCCGTGCTTTGCTGATCAGCGATTTGTCCAGCATGTCCGGCTCAAACATGATGTCCGCGCCCGGTTTGCGATAAAAGGAGAAGTCGCGGTCGCCGTTTTCAAACAGATGCACAAAAGCCAGCGTTGTGTTATAAGCCTCAGACATCTTCAGGCAGGAGGTGTCCACGCCCTTGTTGTCCAGTACGTCTTTAAGGTAGTGCCCAAATACGTCATTACCCACCATACCGACAAACGAGGCGGTAATGCCAAAACCGGCTATCGCAGCGGCAACATTTGACACCGCACCGCCTGCGTTCTGCATGAACAACCTGCGGCCATCCTGCTCACCTGCCGGCGTAAAATCGATTAAAAGCTCACCGTATGTAACAAAATCGCTCATATGTTGCGCTCCTTTTTAATAATGAAAAGTGATGGGCTGAGTCCTCCAGATTCCATTATAACCTCATTTAGTATTTTCAGAGAGGAAGTGGCCCTCAATGAATCGCGCAGCAGCTTTTTTTCCAATGTATAAAGAAATGCATGTCCGCCATCTTCAAGTAATTTGACGAGCTTTTCAGTAAACAGGGTGTAAAGGCGCTCATTTTCAGTATGACGGGATACCCGGATACCAAAAGGCATATTGGATATAACTTCATCATAACGGGATGCGCCAAACTGCAGCACATCACCGTGTATGAGCGCAATTTTTTGTCCGCTCGCTTTTCGGTTTTCACACGCCGCCTGGATAGCCATCGGCGATATATCCACGCCTACCAGTGATTGCGCCGGCAGTATATTGGCGCGCTCTATCAGCATAGTACCGCTGCCACAGAACGGGTCCAGCACTTTTGCATCTTCCCGCATGTAAGGGCGGCAAAGACGCATAATACTGGCCGCTGTGACCGGGTTAATACTTGCAGGTATGGCCTTTTTACGGTATGCAAAACGCAAATCCCTCGGAAAATACGCATGCATGCGGCCTTGAAGCAGCCTTATTTCAAAGGCATATCCCGAAGGATTGTCCTCATAGCCAAAACGTTCCAGCCCCACCGATACTGCTCGTATTGCATCGCGGCGGTGCTGCGCAAGAAGCGCCCCAGCTTCAACGCGATACTGGTAACCGTGACATCCAAAAACATCTAGTAACTTTGCAGCCTGTTCGTATTCCCCCATTGCACCGATGTCAAAAAGAGAGTGCTCAAAACAGCGCAGATTCACCAGGTCAGCGGTTTTCACATCCAACAGTTCGGCTATAGTAGATTCTTTATAAGTATATCCATAAACTTTAAGCTCTGCTAAGAGGGCGGCTTTACTGATATACGTCACCGAGCTCCATTCGGGCAGCCGCAATTCCTTGATGGGGTAAGAAACAGCTGCTTTTCCCAGCGCCTTCTTCAAAGCTTCGCGCTCTTCATTCATATGCTTGGGTTCACCCGGTTCGATGACGTAGCTGCCCAGATAATCCGTGGGTGTTTGGGTATTGCCCAGCGCCATTATGATAGAAGGGCGAATAAATCTCGTTTGTTCATCTTTCAGCGCCTGCAGAAGCTTATCTGCGCAAGCATCCGGCGCACAAAGTCCGATCAGTACATATACCGTTTTGCGTGCTTTATCGTCTTCCACCGCGATCAGCTTGTCCGCGTATTTAACCACGAGCGGCGAAATCTCCTCGCGCACCGCCTTTTTCCGGCAAAGGTCTGCCATCGCGCGCAGGGCGGCCCGCATATCTTCTGTAAAAATAAGGTCGAAGATGCGGTACGGCGCATCAGGCTGCAAAAGTATGCACTCAAGCGTCTGCCGCGCACGTGCGCCGTCTTCCGTCTTATATCGCCGTACCAGCGAGGTCAGTTTATCAGCGCGCGGCATCGGCAATCACTTGCGCAACCAATTCGGCTGAATCAATTTTGTTTTCCTGTTTCATCATCTCGTTGAGCTTATCGCGTTCTTTATAAAGGTGTTGTATGCCTGCCATCAAAGTTTCATTTGTCAGGGACTCCTGTTCCAGTACGTGCGAAAACCCCTTATTTTTAAAATACTCTGCGTTCAGTATTTGGTCTCCCCGACTGGTTGCTTTAGGCAGTGGCACCAGCAGCGACGGCAGTGCCATCGTCAGTATTTCAAATACAGCCGTTGCGCCCGCACGCGAGACCATGATGTCGGCCGCGGCATATATATGCGACAGGTCACAACCAATAAAATCAAATTGCTTGTAACCTAAAGGCAGAAATCCGCTGCGAAGGTTGTTCTTCCCGCGGATGTGAATCACATCGAACTGTTTGACCAGCTCATCAAGAACAGCATCTATGGTTTCGTTGAGTGCTTTGGCTCCCAGGCTGCCGCCCATGATGAGCAGCACTGGCTTCTCGCCAGTAAAACCGCACATACATAGTCCGGTTTCCTTGTCGCCGCAAAGCAGCTCATGGCGAATCGGAAGTCCTGTGCAAACGCCTTTTCCGGCTGGAACGAATTCAAGCGTCGGCTCAAAGGACACGCATATTTTGTCTGCCCGCGGAATGCAAAGCTTATTGGCGAGGCCAGGTGTATAATCGGATTCATGCAGCACAACGGGAATTCTCTTGCGGTGCGCCGCGAACACGACGGGAACACTGACAAACCCACCCTTTGAGAATATGGCAACGGGCCGAAGTTTTTTCAACAGGCGTCCTGCCTTAACACAGCCGGCTAGAATTTTGAATGGATCGGTCAGGTTTCTAAGGCTGAAATACCGACGAAGCTTTCCGGCGCTGATAGTGTGATAGGGGACGTCCGTGCAGGTCATAATTTCTTTTTCCATGCCATCCTTGGTACCTATGTATTCGATATGGAACCCTTTTTCTTTTAGTTTAGGTATAATCGCCAGGTTTGGTGTTACATGTCCGGCGGTTCCCCCACCAGTCAGTACGATCGTTTTTACCATTTGCAGCCCTTTCCGTATTATTCAGGGACCCCCCCTCCGGATAACTAACCGGCGGAGTGTATGTATTATACCACACGAAATCATGAAATCACACTGATATTATATTATCCGGTGCGGCAATCCGTTAAACCAATCTGGGCTTTAATTCGGGACAAATGAAAAAACCCGGCGTATCAACCGGGTTGCTTTATCCGCTACATTGGTTTCTTTATGTTGCGCGCTATGTTTTCCAGCTTTTTTCGTTGTGCGCTGTCCATCATCGGTGAAACATTTTTTATGAAGGAGTCCAGCATATCGTCGGAGAACGTACCGTTTTTTCTACCTTCATAGATCATTTTTTCCAAATCACTCATCAACTCGCCTTCGCTTTTGTTCTCATATTCTGATATCGTTTCTTCAATGCTGCGTATCTCGTTGTCGTTGACATTGCCGATATTAACGTTTGCCTTTTTGGCCGCCGTTTTGATATCGTTTTTACTCAGCCCCTGGCCTTTCCCCTGCTTAAAAGATCTTAAATCTCTTTTTGCCATTATGCCACCTCCCACTTCATTTATATTCAAATGTTTCGGCTTTGTTCACATGAGGTTTATATTTTGCATATGATGTTTAAGGAATATTGATAAGGAGCTGCCATTATGCCAAGATTTCCGTATGGACCAAGGCCCATATCGCGCCAGATACAATATTCACGCAGAGACCAACAGCCTGCTGAGCCTAAAGTCGAAGACAAAGGGTTTAGTGAAAGTGATTTACTTAAGAACGCAGCCTTTTCACCGGAACTGAGCTTTCTTCTTGCGATGACCTTAAAGGATGGCTTGCGACAGGGATCCGCTATCGAAATGCTGAAAAGTATCGAACCGTTCGTGTCGGCCAGCGACCGCGAGGCCATTCATCAGATACTGGGAGCGCAAAGAATGGCAGATGAATACAGAAGAACTCCCCCAAATGTTCCGCATGGCTACCCCGGCTCCGGTCTGAACGAATTTTCCAAATTGTCGCGGCAGCAGTCTCTGCTTGAAATACTCCAGAATTACGCGTCCCGAGAGAGCTCCGACATGATGCGGGCGCTTCAAAAATCAGCACAAATGCAGGAGAACTTTGAGCGAATGACTCGCCGAATGGAGAAGATGCGCAACATGAAAACATCATCCCCTGAGGATATGTTTGAGGCCATGTCGATGTTCATGCCACAGGGCCAGCAGTCTCAGTTCAAGAACATGCAGAATATGATGCGCATGATGAATATGATGGGCAACTCGAAAGGTTTCAAGCCCGAGGATATGTTTAAATTCATGGGCAACATGAGCGGTTTCAAGCCCGAAGACATGTTTAAATTCATGGGCAATAACAGATAGCGTTTTGTTTCGGTACAATGTATAATATATAAGTTATTATACTTTATATCGGAGACACGCGAATGAAATCAATATCCAAGCCTTTATCGCTGCTAGTCGTAGTCTTTGTATACATAGCTGCATTTCTGGCTGGCTGGTCGGTGTACCTGATGATGCCGGTCTCTCCCATGTGGGGTTTCCTATTCGCGGATGCCGCTGCCACCATTGTTATTTGGGTATTTGGCCTACTTTTCAAAAATGCCAGCATGTATGATCCTTATTGGAGTGTCGCACCGCCCGTATTATTTATTATCTTTCTATTGAAGGCAAATTCTTTCGATATAGCGGATGCATTCTATATCGCCGTGTTCGCGTTCTGGGGCATCAGGCTGACGATGAACTGGGCAGTTGGCTGGCAGGGAATACAC
>JAEZHF010000089.1 GCA_023416745.1 Bacillota bacterium | reverse complement strand
CAATATCAGCACCGAATGTTACACCTTCTTCAGGAGTCAAACTAGCCACAACAGGAGGCATTGTTTCAGGATCACGTCCACTGTATGTAAATACGAGTGTATCTACACCATTTGGATCATCTGCTGCCGCTTCATTAAAGTTGCTTAATTGATTAGAGAGAATTGTACATCTGGAATTCGGATGTGAAATAGGAATCACCTTTCCATTAGCATCTGTCATTCCTTCTGTCCATTTGCCTTGGAAGTTTGTTCCGCTCTTTGGTGTTTCTTCATCGGAACCTTCCCAATAAGGAACACCATCAGAAATACAAACATTTGTCCAAATGACTTCTGAACCAGGATTTCTCAATCTTTCATAGAGAATTGGATCACCTTCTTTGTTAACGTCTTTAACGATACCAAAGATTCCGATCTCAGGATTGATCGAACGGATTGTTCCATCATCTGCAATCCAGATTTGAGCAAGATCATCTCCGATGAAAGTATCACCAGCCATAGCTGTTGTTGTTTTACCACAGCCTGACGGTGCAGCGCCATCGATCCACACCATAGAACCATCTTTCATCTTAATACCAGTGATGAACATGTGTTCCGACATGTAATCACCTCTGTGATTATAGATCGCATCATCATTGGCCAATCTGTGATGACCTTTTTTGATTAAAGCACAGTTGCCTAAGTAGGATACGTTCCATGCCCAAGTTTCTAAATTTGTTCTGTCTGTTAAAACATAAGCATTAGGCGTGTCTAATGTGCCTTTGCTATGTGTATTTGAAAAGAAAAGACCAGTTTTTTCAATTTGCTTTTCAAAGCCTTCTGGAGAACATCTATAAAGATTGTCTTGCTGATGTCCAAGATACCATGTATCTGAAATTGTTAAAGATGGATAAGCTGTTGGTGCACCAACAGGTCCACGGATATAGAAACCAACGAGCATTGTTTTTCCATCCATAATGTTTTTCATTTTGGTTTGGATGAGCTCATCAGCATCAGCTCTTGGCAGAGCTTTTGCAAGGGAAGATGTGAACATACCTTCATCTTCAATCGCAAATGTTTGTTTTACAATGCGGCCTTGCTCTGTTGGCGGATCAAAATGAATCGTATGGCCTTCCATAGCCAAAGGTGATTCTTCGCCTGTCTCTAAACACATCTTTTTGATATATTCGCAATCTTCTTCACTGCCTGAGTGAACGAAGACATCTTTAGGATTGCAAAGCTCGATTCTGTTTGCAATCTTGTTTAAGATATCAGCATTGCTGATCAGTTTGATTTTTTTTTGGTTTTTTTCATCACATTTGGATAGGATGAGTTCAAGCGCTTTGTTTTCTGACATTTTAATTCTCCTTCATATTTCACATTTTTTATAATAGTTTTATTCTTTTTCGGGTTCATAGACCGTGATGTCGGTCACGACGGTGCCCGGCGATTCCGCTGCCAGCTTGTACGCTTCTTTCAGCGTCTACACGGGATTCACGTTGTTCCCGTAAAAGGCCGTTTCCACCGTTGTCTTAATGGTCGAGATATACGGGCTTCCCTTTCTGATCTCGCTCCATTTGTACCGTTCCTTCGTTGCCATAATCATCCTCCTTTGAAATGTTAGTAATAATAGTTATGCTAATCTCCCGTTTCGTTATTTCCGGGAGATGTATATTACCGGCTCTATGACGGATTGCTGATTACAACTTGCAATCCATATAAACCAAATTTCAACCCATTTTAGATTATTCTACATCAATGCCTTTTTTCCTCTTTTAAATCGGATAATTTAATAATTATTTTTTAACTCCATGCTAACGCTAATAAAATCATTGACGCTTAGCATTTCCGCTCTTGCGTTTTCGTCGATCCCGGCACTATTGAGCAGTTCTTCGGCCTGTCCGGCCGAAAGGCCCAGCGTCTGCCGCAGGTTGCTCTTCACCGTCTTGCGCCGCATGCCAAACAGGCTTTTCACTGTATACATATAGGCATCAAAATCAGCCCCGTCGTCACGCGGCACAACCTGTATCCGGACCACAGAAGAATCCACATCCGGCCGGGGATAGAAGCAGCCGGGCGAAACGTTGAACAACCGTTTCGGTAACGCATAAAATCCGACGGCGGCGGTCAGCGCGCCGTAGTCCTTGCTGCCCGGCATCGCGACAAGGCGGTCCGCTACCTCCTTTTGCACCATTACAGTGATTCTCTTAATGTTTAGTTTTGCCGACAGCAGCGTCATTATGCACGGCGATGTGATGTAATAAGGCAGGTTTGCGGCCACGTAAACATCCCGTCCGGCGAAAATGTCCGACAGCTCCTCATTGATGTCCGCTTTTAAAAAGTCCTTATGGAAAAGGTGAAAGCGCGGCTCGCCCTCATATAGCGCCGTCAGCGCCCGCGCGAGTCCGGCATCAATCTCGTAAGCCGCCACGGTCTCAGCCCGCTGCAGCAGCCGTGAAGTCAGCGCACCGAAGCCAGGGCCGATCTCCAGCGCGCACGCGCCCTCCGGCACCGCCGCATCGGCGATTTTGTCCGCTATGTTGCCATCCACCAAAAAGTTCTGTCCCAGTTTTTTCAGCGGTGCGATACCGTATTGCTCCATCAGGGTTTTCAGCACCGTGGGAGCCGTCACATTGATATTCATTTCACAATCATTATACCACAGTTTTTCTTCACTGTAACATCAGTTTTCTTGAGTCATGCAGTTTTTGTCTTTAAATGAAGCATTGTTTACATTTAAAAATATTTCATTACAAAGTTATTACAAATGTTTGACAAGATCATTCTTTTGTTGTATAATGACCTCAAGGTTAAAAACCTTACAACATTCGCACCACCACCACCAATAATATATTTTGCCGAAGGCCTTTGCCATTAAACTGCAAGGGCCTTTAGCTTTCTGTCTGGTTTATATCCCATTATCCCGTACCAGCAGGGCGCGACACAGTCAGCTAAAGTATACTTTCTTGAATTATCCACCAACGAGGCAGTTTCCCGAACGTGTCGGAGTCCGTCCACCAACGCGTATCTCGCCTGCTCCAAGAGGGCACCCATGATGTATCCAAACCAAAAGGCTGTCCATAAGGGCAGCCTTTAGTCTTTGCTTTCTTTATGCCGGTGCCTGCGCGGGCATTCCCGCCGGACCGCCGCTGTCGGGCAGCGGGGGCAGGTCTTCACCGTTCCACAGCTTCTCAAACTCATCCCCGTCAATCTTCTCGCGCTCAATGAGCACTGCCGTCACCTTGTGCAGCAGCTCAATATTCTTTTTCAGAATATCCTGCGCTTTCAGAAATGCGTTATCCAGCAGCCGTTTGACTTCAACGTCCACCCTGTAGGCCAACTCCTCCGAATATGTTTTGGTATGCCCGATCTCCTTGCCCAAAAACAATTCCTGGCTGCTGCCCAAAAATATCGGTCCAATCTCATCGCTCATGCCAAACTTCACAACCATGTTGCGTGCGATATCCGTCGCATGCTGCAAATCGCTGATGGCCCCGGTGCTCACATCGGACAGCACCAGCAGCTCTGCCGCGCGTCCGCCCAGAGTCATCGTCAGGTCGGCCAGCAGCTTGCTCTTAAACACGTGATGCGAATCGTCTTCCGGCAGCGTCATCGTATAACCCGCCGCCATGCCGCGCGGAATAATGGACACCTCATGAACCGGATCGCACTCGGGCTGCGCTTTGGCGCAAATCGCATGCCCCACCTCATGGTACGCCGTACACCGTTTGTCCTTCTCGGTGATCACGCGGGACTTCTTTTCAGGTCCGGCAATCACACGGGTGATCGCTTCCTCGATCTCCGTCATGCCGATCTTGTTCTTCTTGCCGCGCGCGGTCAGTATCGCCGCCTCGTTCAGCACGTTCTCCAGATCCGCACCGATGAATCCGGGGGTCCTCTTCGCCAGCACCTTGAGGTCCACCAGGTCATCCAGCGGTTTACCCTTGGCATGCACGCGCAGTATCTCTTCGCGCCCCTTCACATCCGGATAGCTGACGACAATTTGCCTGTCGAAACGGCCAGGCCGCAGCAGCGCCGGGTCCAGTATGTCCTTGCGGTTGGTCGCCGCCAGTATGATGATACCCTCGTTGGTCTGGAAGCCGTCCATCTCCACCAGCAGCTGGTTGAGCGTCTGTTCGCGCTCGTCGTGGCCGCCGCCGAGGCCGCTGCCCCGCTGGCGTCCCACCGCGTCAATTTCATCGATGAACAGTATGCACGGCGAGTTTTTCTTGGCGTTCTCAAACATGTCGCGCACACGCGAAGCGCCCACGCCCACGAACATCTCAACAAAATCGGAACCGCTGATCGAGAAGAACGGCACGCCGGCCTCACCCGCCACAGCCTTAGCCAGCAGCGTTTTGCCACCGCCCGGAGGCCCCACCAGCAGCACGCCCTTGGGAATGCGCGCGCCAAGGTCTATAAACCGCTTGGGATTCTTTAAGAAATCCACGATCTCCGCCAGCTCGGCCTTTTCCTCGTCCGCTCCCGCCACGTCCGCAAACGTCTTGCGGTTTTTGTCGCCGCCCACCGTCATGCGTGCGCGGGACTTACCGAACGATAACGCCTTGTTGCCGCTGCCCTGCTGCTGCCTCATGATGAAGTAGAACAGCACCAGCAGCAGCCCGACGGGTATCAGATACGGCAGCAGCGCCTCTAAAAACGACGGCGCCGGCACCGGGGTGTATGTAAACCTGAATCCATACCCCGAAGAGTCCGCCGCGCCGGTGATCGCCTTCAAATCCGCCGTCAACAGATCAACGGACTGTACAAAAACGTAGTAGTCATATTCTGCCGGAAACTTTTCGATATTGATTTCGGTGCTCGTTTTGAGCGCATATAGATCGTTGCCAATCAGTTCAACTTGCGAGATTTGTTTATCCTTAACGAGCGATAAAAACTCGTCGTATTTAAGCTCGCGCGTGTCCGCCTGCGGCGTCACGGTCAGCAGTTGTATCAGCAGCAACACAAGAGCGATGCCGACTATATAGATCAGCGGCCCACGTGCTGATTTTTTCAAAATGCTGTCCTCCTTATTAACAATTTTACCTTGTCTGACATTCTATCATATCAATATGTGCATTTCAATTGACCATATATGAACGATGTTTAAACAATTATTCACCGCAATAGATGCAGGATTTCAGTTCGCCGATATACTTCAAGTTCCGATACTTTTCACCGTAATCGAGCCCGTACCCCACGATGAAAACGTCGGGCACCTCAAAGCCCACATAGTCCGGCGTAAAATCTACGGTGCGGCGCGAGGGTTTGTCGAACAGGCAGCAGGTCTTCAGCGAAGCCGGGTTGCGCGAGCGCAGCGTCTTGGTCAAGTACTGCAGCGTCAGCCCTGAATCCACGATGTCCTCCACGACCAGCACATTGCGCCCCGCGATGTCTTCCTCCAGGTCGTACTGGATGCGCACCGCGCCGGACGACCGCGTCGCTGTACCGTAGCTGGAAACGGCCATGAAGTTCATGCTGAGCGGTATATCCAGCTCCCGTACCAGATCAGCGTAAAACATGACCGCACCGCGCAGCACGCCCACCGTCAGAAAGTCCTTGCCCGCAAAATCCTTGCGAATCTGTGCCGCCAGCTCCGATACGCGCGCTTTAAGCTGCTCCTCGGAATACAGCACCCGTAAAATATCGTTATGCATCTTTAATGTTTCTCCCCATACTCTATCTTAATTATCCGGCTGCCCGGCTTTATTTTCGATTTCTCAGACACGCCCGCACCCACGGCCCACAGCACATCATTGTCCGCTGCCAACACCACCATGTCGTCCCGCTGGTGCAGCGGCACCTTCCTGTCGGACAGGTAATCAGACAGTCGCTTCGTCCCGCTCATGCCCAGCGGCATGATGCGGTCGCCCTCCTTCCGATACCGGAGTACCGCATTCGTCAGCAAATCGGCGTCAAAATACTCCGCGCCGCTCCCAAATTCCGGGGTCTCGCACTCACTGCACACAAATACGGTATTTCCGATTTGGTACCGTCCCGGGCCAAAAAAGCTGACTGAATCATCATTATACGCCTTTTCCTTGATTCTGCCAATCATCATTTTTCCGTATATATTCGCGGCTGTCAGCCCGTTTCCCACGTCCAGCCGCTTGCCCGACTCCCCGGTTTGCGCCAGCGCCAGTATATCCCGAACATGCTTGCTTTCCACATCGCAAAGGCCGAACCGAGCCTGAAACGCCAGCCTAACCACGCGTTTTTTGACCGCTTCCGGCAGCTCTGCCAGCCTGTCCAGCCGTATATAAACGCCATCCTCTTTCTCCTCAATACAGTCCGCATCCGCCGCCCACATCTCCAGCGCCGCCTCATCCTCCGCCAGCCGCACCGCCGCTTGCGCGATGTGCGCCGCCGCCTGCGCGTTCACCCGCGGGAGCCGCGGCATAATCTCGTTGCGTATATAGTTGCGCGTGTAATCCGTCTCGTCGTTGGATGCGTCCCACACAAATGAGACCCCGTTTTCCACCGCGTACGCTTCGATCTCCGCGCGGGAAATGCCCAGCAGCGGCCTGATATAGCGGCCCCTCTTTTCAGGTATGCCGCAAAGCCCCGCCAGCCCGCTTCCCCGCAACAGGTTCATCAGCACCGTTTCAGCCACATCGTCCCGCTGATGCGCCATCGCGATCCAGTCCGCTGCCTGCGCATCCAGAAACGCATACCGCACCTGCCTTGCGGCTGTCTCCACCGAAAGCTTTTCCGCCGCCGCGATTCCCGGCACGTCTGCGCGCCTAACCCCACACTCCACGTTTCGCTTTTCGCACTCGCGCATCACAAACCGCATGTCGTCCACCGACGCCTGCCCACGAATGCCGTGCTCCATATGAAAAGCTACTATTATTATGTTCAGTTGCGCGCGCAAATTGCACAAGGCATTGAGCAGCGCCATCGAATCCACGCCGCCCGAAACCGCGACGCCCACCGTCTCGCCCGCTTTCACGCCCAAATCATGCAGTTTTTGCGCCACACGCTGTTCCATATATACCTTTATTATAATATCACTTTGCGCTTCTTAAACATGTGTGAAAATCACATTTAAAATTATCCGACCTTTGAGGCTCTGCCTCCAAGCCACCGCCAAAGGGTGAAGACCCTTTGGAATCCCACCAGAGAAATGCAATTTTCATTGTCGTATTAAACTTATATCTCCATATCATGCCACTTTCTTTTTTTCACATCCGCATATTCTTTTCCGTTCCGAACATTCACAGCAACTCCCTCCCTTCTTAGCAGCTCCGCCTGGCTATACGCCGTGTTATTATATTTCCCCTGCGTCTTAATCTCACCGCTCTTACCGACAATACGGTGACAAGCCTCTATCCTGTCAGAGTTGTTTTTAATAATCGTCGCTATTGTCTGAGAATATGACTTTATCCCTTTTCCCTTTAAGATTTGCGATAAGTCCGCATAGGTTGCTATTTCTCCAGCCTTCACAGAATTAGCTTTTTCAATTACTTCATCCGTGAATCCGCTTGCTTTTTCATGATTCTTTAGTTTGGGTTCTCTGGGCACTGACGAGATGACTGCCTGCTTTTTCGTCGGAAAGAACAACAGCCGTTTTAACTCCAACGCTGCATCATGCTTGTTGATATCTTCCAACACCAAGCACATTGTTGATATGCACTGAATTGCCTCCGATTCCGGCATATCCGACTGATTGTATTCATGCTTCGCTCTATTGTATATTTCATATGTCATCTTAAGATTGTTTCTGAAACGCCCCGGCAAATTCAAACGAAAAAATCGCTCCCAGTAGTCATCCACCAACTTTTTGCACCGCATAAAATCCAGTCCATTAATTCTGTCCTGATGAGTATTCTTTCCGGCCAACTTTTGGTCTCGCGAAAAACAAGTTTCATAGGCCTGCCTCCACCAAACCTCGCCGATCTCCTTTCTTAACGTGTCTGCAACAAAAGGCGCCAAATGCAAAGTCAGAATTTCGCTTGCTTCAAAAACCGCGGAATTATGCTCCCCCATGATTACACCCCTTCATATAAAAATGCCTATTAAAGGCTCCCTCAGACGAGGGAGCTGTCGCCGAAGGTGACTGAGAGAGGGATTCCCGCCTCCTGATATTTCACCTTACGTATGTTAACCCACTCAAAATTGTAGACACTTGTTTTGTTACTTTTCTAAAAAGTAACGGGGTGCGGGGCAGCGCCCCGCGGCCTTGTCCTTGCCCTAAGCCCTACAGCCCTTGACCTTTACTCTGCTTCCCATACGTGCTGAAGAAAACCGTCAATACCGAGATGTCCGCGGGTGACACGCCGGATATGCGCATCGCCTGCCCCAGCGTCTCAGGGCGCGCAGCGGTCAGCTTGGCCGCCGCCTCCAGCCTCAGCCCCTTTATCTCGCGGTAGTCAAAGCCCTCCGGCAGCTTCTTCCTTTCCATCGAAGCATAGCGATCCACCTGCCGCTGCTGCTTGCCGATGTAGCCCGCGTAGCGTATCTCCGTCTCCACGCACAGCGCCACATCCTCTTCGGCGTCCGCTCCGCAGATGTCCTTGAGATCAGCGTACCCCATGCCCTGCCGTGTCAGCAGCGTCGCTGCCTTTATCGGCGCGGACAATACCGGCTGCCCCTTCGCTGCCAGCACTATATTCGCTCTATCTATATCCACATTGCACATAGCCAGTCGTGCCTTCTCCGCCTCTACCGCTTCACGCTTACGCATAAACGCGTCATAGCGCTCATCCGTCACCAACCCCACGCGCCGCCCCATCTGCGTCAAACGCGCGTCCGCGTTATCCTGCCGCAGCAGCAGCCGGTACTCCGCCCTTGCGGTCATCATGCGATACGGCTCCCGTGTCCCCTTGGTCACCAAATCGTCGATCAGCACCCCCGCGTACGCGTCACTCCGGCCGAGCACCAGCGGCTCCTCGCCCTTGACATACTGCGCTGCATTGATGCCTGCTACCACGCCTTGCGCCGCCGCCTCCTCGTACCCCGACGTGCCGTTGATCTGCCCCGCGAAAAACAGCCCCGGTAAATCCTTGGCCTCCAGCGACAGCTTCAGCTGCGTCGGGTCGATGCAGTCGTATTCGATGGCGTAAGCCGTGCGCATGAATACCGCGTTCTCCAGCCCCGGCACGGTGCGATACATCATCTTCTGTACCTCTTCGGGAAGCGATGAACTCATGCCCTGTATGTACATCTCGTGCGTATAGTGCCCCTCCGGCTCGATGAAAATCTGATGCCGGTCCCGCCCGGGAAACTTGACCACCTTATCCTCGATGGACGGGCAATACCGCGGCCCCGTTCCCTCGATCACGCCGCTGTAAAGCGGGCTGCGGTGCAGGTTCTGCCGGATGATCTCGTGCGTCTGTTCGTTGGTGTATGTCAGGTAACAGGGCGTCTGCTTCCGCGGCGCGTCCTTGGTCATAAACGAATGGTACTGCGGTCGCTCGTCGCCATACTGCGGCTCCGTTTTGGAGAAATCGATACTGCGCGCGTCCACCCGCGCAGGCGTACCCGTCTTGAACCTCTGCATACGAAAACCCAGCTCCGTCAAATCCAGCTTGTCCGCAGGCGCCAGCCCCGCCGGCCCGGATGACACGGTATACTCACCGATGATCACGCGCCCTTTGAGGTACACACCGGTGCACAGCACAATGGCCCTTGTGGCATAAACCGCGCCAAGGTGCGTTTCGATGGCGGAAACCCGCCCGCCATGCGTGTGAATGTGCGTTACCTCTGCGCTCACAATGTGCAAGTTATCCGTGTCTTCCAGCGTCCACTTCATCACCTGCTGATACTTCTTCTTGTCCTGCTGCGAGCGGATGGACTGAACCGCCGCCCCTTTGGACGTGCCCAGCATCTTGAGCTGCATGTACGCCGCGTCCGCAACGAGGCCCATCTGCCCGCCCAGAGCATCAATCTCGCGCACCAAGTGCCCCTTGCTTGTGCCGCCGATGGACGGATTGCACGCCATCAGCGCGATGCCGTCCAGATTGATGGTGAGCAGCAGCGTCCGCTGCCCCATCCGCGCAGCCGCCAGCGCCGCCTCGCAGCCTGCGTGGCCCGCGCCCACCACCACCACATCATATGTTCCGCCGTTATACGTCATATCATTTCCCCAGACAGAATGTATCGAATATACTGCGGATGATCTCCTCCGTCGCTGTCACGCCGGTGATCTCTCCCAGAGTGTCCCACGCTTCCTTGATGTCAATCGTCACGCAGTCAAGATCCGCGGTGTCAAATGCGGTCATCGCCGCTGTCAGACTGTTTCCGGCCGCTTGCAGTATCGCGTGGTGCCGTTCCGTCGTCACCACCACGTCGTCCGTGTCACCCGTTTCCGGCACATGAATGCGGCCAAGTATCTCCTCGCGCCCCTGTCCCGTCATGGCGCTCGCTTCCACCACGTCGCAGCCAAACACCGCCCGGGCTTCCTCCACCGTGGTTTTGCCCGGCAAGTCGGCCTTGTTCAATACCATCAGCGGCTCTTTCTCCAAGGTCTCAAATATTGTCCGATCCTCGTCCGTGATACCAACTGACCGGTCAATCACCAGCAGCACCGCGTCCGCGTCCCGTGCCGCTCCCCGTGCGCGCCCGATGCCGATCTTTTCCACCTCGTCCGCGTCCTCACGCAGCCCCGCCGTGTCCACGAATCGCAGCAGCACGCCGGAGCACATCACGCAGTCGTCCACCATGTCACGCGTGGTGCCGGGTATCGCCGTCACGATGGCCCGCTCCCTGCCCACCAGCATGTTGAACAGCGACGACTTGCCCACGTTGGGCCGTCCGGCGATCACCACGCTTAAGCCTTCTCTCAGCAACCGCCCCGAAGCGAAGGTCGCCGCCATCTCTTCGATGTCGCGCAATGCGCTCTGAAGCAGCGACAGCGCATCTCGTTTGATATCCGCCTCAATATCCTCCTCCGGATATTCGATGCCCGCCTCGATGATCACCAACGCCCGCGTCAGCCGCTGCTGTATATTGTCGATCCGCTCGAACAGCCCGCCCTTGAGCTGGCGCAGCGCAGCCTGTGCGCCCGCGGCGGACTGTGCGCCGATCAGCTCCATCACCGCGCCCGCGGCGGACAAATCCATCTTGCCGTTCAGAAACGCGCGCCGGGTAAACTCGCCCGGCTCGGCCAGCCGTGCGCCGCTTCCCGCAATCGCCGCTGTCGCCGCCGCCAGGCTCACCACGCCGCCATGGCAGTATATTTCCGCCATGTCTTCACCTGTATACGAACGTGGCTCCAAGAACCGCACTGCCATCACATCGTCGATGCGTTGCCCGTCTCGGAGAAGATCGCCGTGTGCCATTACGCCGTGCGCCATCGTTTCAATCCCGCGCGAAAACACGCGCCCCAGCACGCCGTGCGCATCCGGGCCTGAAAGCCTTATCACCGCAATCGCGCCGCCGCTTGGCGTGGCCGGTGCAAATACCGTATCGTTATCCATCACTCTCATAACGGGCATTATCATACCACAGTTTACCCTTTTTGCCCATAGTCACGCTATTCCCGCATTTTTGAATACCACGCGTCTTTTCGCCGTTCCCTGCGACATCCCACGCCTTCTGTCATGCTGAGCGCAGCGAAGCATCCCCTTCTGTTAAGCGCCATACACGCACGGATACGGCGTAACTGGTATTTCTAATGGCTATGTCACATCATACGGTTGATTTTTGACGAGAAAATATGTATAATAATGGTAGATAAATAGCACTTATAAAAGGAGTGTGACGATATGCCTACTATTAAAGATGCACTTAATATCATCAACAAATTGAGCCTTACAGAGCAGGAAAGCCTTAAAACTATGCCAAAGAAAGCGACACGGAGAAAAGGAACATCTTCTTGACTTTCGTGATGGCAACATTGAAATCTGTGAAATGCAGAGATTTAACAAATAGACCAGCAGTTCCGCTGGTCGCCTAATTAGAATTTGTGGAGGTGTTAGATATGAAAAGAATAATTGCTTTTACTCTTGCTTTTGCGATTATTATGCTTTTGACTGCTTGTTCTTCTTCTAATACATTACCAAAGGACGAAGCAACAGTTTCCGAAGATATCAGCATACCAATGGAATCGGAGATACAGAACACAGAAGAAGTAGGTGGCGCTCCTCCTTCTGTGGAATTCAGCACAGTAGAAGAGGTATTGCAGAATATAAAAGAAGTAAAAGAGACTGGGGCAGAAAATGTGTATTTTCCATGGGGACCTCAACTTTATGGCAAAGAGCATATTTACCTCTTGAAAGAAAATCCGTTGCTGGAATTTTCAGAACGAGACCATTATGCTCGTCCTTCAGGGGACTGCCATTCTTTATCAAACAGACGATTACTCGGAACGAGCAGTATTCTCGTGGTCGCAAGGGTATGAGACAGCCGAAAAAGTCAATGAACGGCTTACTCGCTATAACCTTGAACATTTTGAGAACACAATGTTCTATTTTGGGGAACTGTTTGATAATATTTATATTTTCTGGTGGGAAAACGGAGACCAGTTTGAATTTTCTTATCCAGTAGATACCAATATTTCCCCAGAGGATATCATAGAGCATCTTGTTGTTGAAAAGTACGATGTATAAACCCCAGTTTGTCGAGGTGAAAACAAGGAGAGCGGAAACGCTCTCCTTATAAAAACCGCTATTATCAACTTATTGTTGTGACATAGCCTTTCTAATTAAGAAATCAAAAAAGCCGCATTCAAGCGGCCTTCGGAATCGGTTCTTCTATTCAGAGCATTCTGATCTTATCCCCCGCCCGGCTTCTTCTCGGACAATTCGATAATCTTGTTCGCAATGTCGCGCATCGCCACGCGGGAATCCATGCTCATCTTCTGTATACGGCGGTAAGCCTCGCCCTCCGATATGCTCTTGCGCTTCATCAGAATGCCCTTCGCCTTTTCGATGAGCTTGCGGTCCTCCATGCCCCGCTTCAGCTTGGAAAGCTCGGTCTCCAGCTTGCGGATCCGGCGGCGGTTCTGCAGCACCACCTCCAGCGTGCTTAACAGCACCACACCGTTGATGGGTTTCACAAACAGCGTGATGTCGTAGTCCGATACCATGTCCTCGGCAAAGTCCCACTGTGTGGGCGATACAAACAGCACCACGCTGCACAGGTTCTCATCGCCGATGATCGTGGCCACCTCAAGACCGGTCATATCCGGCATCTCAAAGTTGATCAGCAGTATGTCCGACGCTTCCGACCGCACGCGCCGTATCGCTTCGTTGCCGGAGACACATACGTCGCCCACCAGATAACCGCTGCGCTGACACGCAAATTTAATTTTCTCCGCTGCCTCCCCATTCTGCAGGGCGATGGTGATCTTTGCTTTTTCCACTTTACGCTCCGTCTTGCAGCCGTCTGCCGGTATATCGTTCTGCCCCGTCAGGTTTCCAGCTTCTATTATAGACTACCGCCGTCTGACATACAATATTCGAAAAACCATTCCGCCAGCAACTCAAGCCATAGGAATGGCGGGAATCGATGCGGGAAATTTTCCAAACTAAAAAACGCTTTACTTAAAAGGCATGACACCCTTTATGCAAAACGCCGTTGTCTTGCTACCATTATACCAGCGATCAGATAAAACGCAAGATGTTTTTGCAATATCTCAATCAAACCACTTCATTTTGCGTTCGATCCCGGACGTTTTGAGCAGCGCGGGATCAGTTTTATGCATTTAATAAACGCCATGCTTGCAAAGTTGTCAGATTTCCTCCACAACTTTTTTGGGCACCTTGGAGAACAGCGGACTGACGGATTCCTTCTCGTGTATGCGCAGCACCGCTTCTGCAAACAAGGGTGCCACCGATACAGACACGAATTTGCTGCTTTTGGACAGATATGGGTTCTGCACGCTGTCCGTACCCACCAGCATCTCAATCGGGCTGTCCTCAATCGCCTTCAAGCCCTTCTCCCGCACGATCACATGAGACAGGCAGGCAATGATGCGCTTGGCGCCCTTGCGCTTCAACGCGCAGGCCATGTCCACCAGCGTTCCGCCCGACACTGTAAAGTCGTCCACGATCATGCAGTTCTTGCCCTCCACGTCGCCAATGACGGACAGCACGTGCGCATTCTCATCATGCCCGTAGCGCGTCTTGTCGCCGATGGCCACGGAACAATTCAGGTAGTCCGCGTAATTCCGTGCGGTTTTGGCATAGCCCGCGTCGGGGGATACCACGCAGATGTTGTCCATGATGTCCAGGCCCTTCACATATTCGCACATGATGGGCAGCGACAGCAAGTGGTCCACCGGCTTCTTGAAAAAGCCCTGCACCTGCGCAGCATGCAGGTCCATTACCACGATGCGGTCTGCCCCGGCCAGCTCAATGCTCTCAGCGCACACGCGTGCGCGGATGGATACGCGGGGCTCATCTTTCTTGTCGCCCTTCGCATATGAAAAATACGGTATCAGCGCGGTCACCGAATTGGCGCTTGCGCGTTTGAGTGCATCCATCCAGAATAATATTTCTACGAATTCGTTGTTCGGGTTCATGCCAATCGGCTGGACGACGTATACGTCTTTGTTGCGCACCGTCTCTTTGATTCTCAAAAAAATGTTTCCGTCTGAAAAGGTGATCACCTCAGAATCGCCGAGGTCGTTGCCAAGATACTTGCACATTTTCTTGGCGAAAGGAATACCGGAGGAGCCTGCGAATATCTTTATATCGCTGTCAAAGGAATTCAATTCTGTTTTACCCCACTTTAAACGTGTTTTGCTCTGCTACGGGCATATTGTAGCATTTATATCCCGCACAATCAATATCGGTATCGGCGAAAATTCGCGTTCTGGACACGGACATTTTTCCATTTCCCCATCAAGTATCATATTTGTACAATTATATTGTCTGCATTCACCATATACCGATATACCATTTTGCCAGCTGACGCGCAGCCCGCGTTCTCATCTCATTACAGAACCCAGGCTATCCGACAGCACCTGAAAGCTCTTTTGCAGGTAAGCCCCGCCGCGCTTCTCATTGCCCAGCACAGTCCCCTGTCCCAGCGTGCCGTGAAAATCGCTGCCCGCCGATACATAAAGGCCGAGGCGGCGCGCTTCGCTCTCATAAATCCGGCACTGCCCGTCGGTATGGGACGGGTGATACGCCTCGATGCCCCAAAATCCCGCATCCGTCAGTTTCTCCGCCAGCGAGTCATATATGCCGGGTTTTAAGAGCCCCGGGTGCGCCAGCACCGGTTTGCCGCCCGCCTGAAGTATCATCGCCGCCGCGTCCGCCGCACTGATCTTCTCCAGCGACACATAAAAGGGTGCCTGCCGCCCAACAAACCGATCAAAAGCGTCGCCCACCGATTCTGCGTACCCCTTTTCCACCAGCGCCCGCGCAATATGCGGCCGCCCGATCATGCCGCTGCCCGCTGCGCGCTCCACGTCTGCCAGCTCTATATCATACTCCGCCGCCCGCAGCTTTTCCGTCACCGTCTGCGCCCGCCGCCGCCGCCGCCCTGTCGCCCGCTCAGAGTAGCCGGCCATCGCCTCATGCCGCCAATCTATGCCCAGCCCCAGCACGTGCACCTCGCTGCCACCCTCGTGCGCCGCGATTTCGATGCCGGATATCAGTATCAGCCCGGGCACAGGCTCCAGCTTGCCAAAGCCGCGGCATTCGTCGTGGTCTGTAATCGCCACGCCGTCAAGACCCGCCTCCCGCGCCATCTGCGCGATCTGCTGCGGCGAATAATCCCCGTCAGAGAAATTCGTGTGTACGTGCAGGTCCAGCCTCACTTTTTCTCCTTTGCTTCCGCACGGGCAAGAAACTTCTGCTCGTCAATGACGAACCGCTCGTGCCGCGCCACGCCTATCTTCTCGATCTCGTCGTACGCCGTGATGTCGAATGTCAGCTTGCGCCCGTCCACGTTCACCAGCTCCGCCTCGGCCCACACCTTGAGACCCACCGGCGTTGCCGCCATATGCTGTGCGTCGATGCGTATGCCCACAGTGGACATCCCTGCCGGCAGCTGTGGCTGCACCGCGAGATACGCGGCGTTCTCCATCAGCGCGATCATGGACGGCGTGGCAAATACCTCCGCCAGCCCGCTCGCCACCGCCTTGGCGGTGTCCTTATACTCCACTGTCTTTTCCACGCGGGCTTTCTGCCCCGCTTTCATGCTCAATTCCATTATATGCCGTCTCCTCGCTTAATGCCCGCCGCAAGCGGACGGATAGACCACATCGTCCTTGCCCACCTTCATCGCCCAGTGCGGCAGTCCCGCCTCCATGTATTCTTCCCCGTATTCGCGAAAACCGAATTTGCGGTAAAAGGGCATGATATACGTCTGTGCGCTGATATACAGCTCCTCCGCACCCGTTGAGAACGCCTTGTAGATGAGCACCCGCAGAGCAAGGTCGCCGATCTTCTGCCCGCGAAATTCTTTCTTCACGGCCAGCCGCCCGATTTTGAACTTGGTTCCATCGTGCCAAAGCCGCCCCGTCGCCGCCGATATTTCATCCACATACACCATCAGATGCAGCGCCTGCTCCTCAAACGCGTCGTACTCCTCCGCCTCCGGCACGCCCTGCTCCTCGATGAACACCGCCCGGCGTATCGCAAAAGGCTCGCTCAAGTCCTCCGTGCCGCGTAAAAATGCGCTCGTGATCATTCCATTCCTCCATCTGCAGACCTGCGCCCGCATAATCGGTCGCCGCATCAATTACGGCGCAGAATCACTATACCATATATCATGTGCAAAACCAAAGTAACCTCACGGCTTGAGCAGCGCCTTGGCGATCTTAAACTTCACCGGCCCCTCCTCCGTCGCCACGTCTACCATCACGATGACGAGCCGGTCATAGTATCCGTCCACCCAATACCCCGCAAACCAGGATATCTCGCGGGATTTATCATCACCTATCTCGGCGGTGCCTGTCTTCCCCGAGATATTGACGCCGCTGATGCGCGCGGGTTTGCCGGTGCCTTCCTCCACCACGTCATGCAGTATGGGCGTCAACGTATCCATCGTGCCGCTCTTAACCGCACCCTGTATCCAAACTGTGGGCGCCGTCTTGCTCACCGTATTGTAATCCAGCCCGTCCATGCGGCACAGCTTTTCCACCAGCACCGGTGTCATCATATCTCCCGACCCGTTGGCAAACGCGGTATACATCGCCGCCATCTGCAGCGGCGTCACCAGCAGCTGCCCTTGCCCATAGCCCGAATCCGCCAGCCGGCTGAGCGTCATCTTCTCGCCAGTATTGATGAGGTTGCCCTCTTTTACCGGCAGGTCAAACGGCACTTCCCCCTCCATGCCGACGCGCTCCAAATACTCGGTGAACTTCTCAGCACCCAGTTTCATCGCAATAAACGCAAAATAAATGTTGTCCGATTTGATGAGTCCGTTATAGAGCTTCAGCGGTGTGCCCGAGTTGTCCACGCGTGTAATATAGCGTCCGTCCCATCCGGAAACAGTGGGCGTCCACTGATTATCCACGATCTCGCCTTCAAACTGCGTCTCGGGCGTGATCGCATTGGCTTCCAGCGCTGCCACCGCGGTGAAAGGCTTAATCACGCTGCCCGGCGGATACTGCCCTTGCGTGGCGCGGAAAAACAAAGGCCGGTTGCTCTCTGACGCCTGAAGAAAACTCCATTTTTCGTCCGACAGTCCGAAAGTGAACAGGTTGTTGTCATACGACGGATACGACGCCATCGCTTCCACGAAACCCGTTTTGGCGTCCAGTACGATGGCAACGCCCGACTGCCCCTTGGTATAATCCAGATTCGTACTGAGCGCATCAAATGCGGTCTGCTGCAAATCCGGCTTTATCGTCAGCCGCAAATCCTGCCCCTCCTGCTTTGGCTGCTCCCAAAGCGTCCGGATATTGCGCCCCCACCGGTCCTCGATATAGACGATCCTGCCGTTTTGTCCCTTCATCTGCGCATCGTACGCCAGCTCCAGACCGGACACACCGGACTTCTCTTCCGCCGCGTTCCCCTCTTCGTCCAGCGGGTAACCCATATAGCCCACCATGTGCGCCGCGCTGTCACGAAGCGGATACTCGCGTATTGGCGTATACATTTTGTCGTCGATGCCCAGACCCTCCACAGCCAGCAGACTCTGCCGCTGCTCCTCCGTCAGCCCACCCGGGACAAAAGCCTTAAGCGCCACAAACTGTGTGCCGCTTTCCTTCGCCTTGTTGAACTTTTCCGTTATTTCCGAAGCGGACAGCCCGGTTACCGGACCCGCTACCGCAGCCACAGCCACAATGTCCTGCACCGTGTCGATATCCATGTACACCGTATCGGCATAGCCATTAGCTGCCAAAAGCGTGCCGTCTGCTGCGAATATCTCGCCGCGGCTGGCTGTCAGCGTGTTCACGCGTACGCGGCTGCCCATTTCCATCTCGGGGAATATCAGCGAATAATCCCACATCACCCCGCCGCCGCCAACGCCCGGCCGCACGGTCAGCGTGTATGCGTTGGTGAATTCGCCGTAATCCTTCGTCCTGTAAGTGGCACTGTAGGTACAGACGCCGTCCGCATCCGGCCCGGCCACGCCGGACACCTCCACCTCTTCCACGCCAAGGCCGGAGAATATGGCCTCATATTTCTGCAAAAATGTATCCTTGTCAACCTCAGCGTCGGAAGACACATGCGTCCACATCGCATCCCAGTCCATCGCCTCAAACGCATCCATATACGCCGATAAGTCATAGCTTTGCACCGGCGTCTTCACCCCGCACGCCATAAACGTCAGCGCCATCAACAGGCACAACACCAGTAAGGCCGCCGGTTTTATCTTTTGCATATCATCAGACCCCCCTTTTAACCCCTCGTCCATTATACTATGCGCTGCCGCCCCTGTACAGGCAAGTCATTCCAAATACCCCCACCTCATTCCGGCACCCAATCGCTTATGCATCTGCCGCAGCAGCGGCCTGTGGTTGCCCGCTGCGCCTCCACATCTCCTATCATTCCCCGCAAGGAATCCGCTGGAGCGGCGCACAAAACAATCTCTGTACGATACACCGATATAACCTGAACAACCCTGTAAACAGCAATAAAAAAGGCAGGCCGTTTTTCGCCTGCCCAAATTCTATATTCACCGTTCCATCAGTTCTATCCTCTTCAGCGCACAGGTCACCGCCTGTGCTATCTGGTCACGCGCCGCGCGGTATTCGTCCAGCGGCTCGCGGTACGGGTCCATCACGTCATATGCGCTCTCACCCGGATATCCGTCCACACCCGCCGCAAATCCGAGCAGCGTGTGCATCTTGCTCTCCTCGTCCGGAGCCATCGCTTCCATCTCTTCGATGTGCCGCGCCTCCATCGCCAGAATCAAATCAGCCCATTCCGCAAGGTCGCGGTCAAACTGCTGTGCCTCGTGCTTGCCAAGATCCAGCTCCAGCTCCTCCATCACCTCAATCGCTTCCGGAGTGGCCGGTTCGCCCTCGCACGCAAATGTACCGGCCGATTTGAATGCCATATCTTTTAAGTGGGTACTTCGGCCTGCCGCATCGTCAGCCAGTTCTTCCGCCATGGGACTTCTGCATGTGTTGCCCGTACACACAAAAAGAACGTTCATTTTTCGCTTTTCTCCTCCTATACTCTCACTATATTATATGCTGCCGCTTTATAGACCCTGTTCATAACGGCAAATCCGATGCCGGCCCTCGGCACGGCCTCAAACAATATACTCGTAAAACCCTGCTCGTCCGCCTCGCGCAGCAAAGCGTACAAGCTTCTCGCCGCCTCGCGCGCATCCTCGTTACGGCCCGTTACGGCCACATCGCGACGTCCATAATACCGTTTGTTTTCCCTCGCCGCCATCACCAGCGGCTTCTCACCCTTCTTTAGGTCCTTGTCGTACAGATATTTGATCGCCTCGGCCACCGAGACCGTTTCGCCTTCCACCACCGTCATCCGCGCCGCGGGCGCATAGTGGCGGTATTTCATGCCGGGTGCTGACGGCTGCCCTTCCTCCATCGGTTCAAATGCCTGCGCCGCATCCACCGGACCGATCACCTCGGCCAGCATCTCCTGCGTGACCGCGCCGGGCCGGAGTATCACAGGGTTCTCCCGCGTCATATCCACAACAGTAGATTCCACGCCGATGCCGCAATCCCCTGCATCCAGTATCAGCAGCCCATCGCCAAAATCCTGTGCGACGTGCGCCGCCGTCGTGGGGCTGGGGCTTCCCGATTTGTTCGCGCTGGGCGCGGCCAGCGGCACACCCGCGGCCGATATGAGCGCCAGCGCCGCGTCGCAGTCCGGCATCCGCACGCCCACCGTATCCAGCCCTGCCGTCACGCCCATCGGCACCACGCCGCGGCTCTTTAAAACCATCGTCAGCGGCCCCGGCCAGAACGCCGCTGCCAGCCGCTTTGCCCGCTCGTCAAACTCGGCGATTTCCCGCGCCATGGGCACGCTGTCCACGTGCACGATCAGCGGATTATCCTGCGGACGCCCTTTAAGCGCAAAAATACCAGCCACAGCCGCTTCATTGAGAGCGCTGGCCGCGAGACCGTACACTGTCTCGGTCGGCATCGCCACAAGACCCCCGCTTTTTATCTCCTGCGCCGCCTGTATTATATGATCGTTATGTTTCCCGTTGATATCAAGTATCATCTGTTTGGTATTTTACATCGGATGTCCGCAAAAATCAATGAGCACCGCAAAAAGGACTTTTTTCTTACGACAATGAGGGCTCTGCCCTCATGCACCCGCTTCTTTTCTTTTAGAAAATGAAGCAAAAGATATGAAAATGCCATACAGCATTTTCCTGTTTGTAATCCAAAGTAGCGGTCCCCTCGCAGTACCGCCAGTGTTTTGTTGCTTTTTAAAAAGCAACAGGGTGCGGGGGCAGCGCCCCTGCGGTCTTGACCTTACTTCCCTGTCTGCGATCACACCGCCGTCAGCCGGATGTCCCCCACCGCGCCGCACTTGTCGCCTAACACTGCTACCGCGCCGATTACGCCGGGAATGGCCGCAATCACATCCAGTGCCCGGGCAATATCGTCCGCGGATTTCAGCTCGTTGCCCAGTCGCGTGGCACAGGCGTCAGCGAGACAGGCGTCGCGGGAGACCACCACCGCCGCATCCGCATGCCCCAAGCTCAAGGAAGGTCCCACCGTGCCGGACGACGTGCAGATGGAAACCGGCCCCGGCTCCACAATGAGGCCGATTTTCAGCGATAGCGGGCTGTTCCCCGCGTACACCGCCACCGTCCGCTCCGTGTCCGCTTTCATAAAAATGTCACCGCCGTTCTCGACGATGACCTCTTTGGAAGATTTTAATATCTCGCGTCCCACATACTCGGAAAACGCACCCGCCACCGCCGCCATCGGCCCCACGTTCGCGGCACAGGCCGCGCGGCACATGTCCGCAATCACAGACGGCGCATCAGGCAGCGGTTTCACCGGAACAAGGCTCGTCGCGAATTCCGGTTGGGTTTTGATATATCCGTCCAGTACAGCCCGCAGCCGTACCACCGCTTCCAGCGCCAGCCGTTCCAGCAGTTTATCCGCGCAGATGAAAAGTTCTGTCTCCTTGTACTCGGTGCGCCAGCTCACCATCCGCTGCGCGATCAGCCGCCGGTATTCGTCCCGGTTGCCGTATTCAGAGAACGGCGTCATCAAAACTCTTGATAGCCCGTGCAGGGCAGGCTTTCACACAGTGGCCGCATAAAAGGCAAGCCTCCATGTCAAACTCCAGCTCCCAGGTTTCCTTGTTCATCACCAACGCGCCGGACGGACAGACGGACGTGCACGCGCCGCAGTGAATACACTTTTCCTCATAGTGGATCACGCTGTCGGTATACACCTTCACCTGTATGCCTTCGCCGTCCAGATACGCAAGGCTTTTGTCAATGTTCTCGTCGCTGCCCGTGAGCTCCAGTATGATGGTGCCCATCTTGCCGGGCGAAATGTATGCCTTCAGTATGTTGAAGGAAAGATCGTATTTTACCAGATTGGTGACCACCGGCTTATCCGCTTTATCCGGCGGGAAGCTGAGGCCCACCTTGATATGTTTTTCTCCCATGTTACAGCCTCCTATCCGCTTCAAGACCGCGAAATACGTCTCTGTGGGGCAGCTTCGCCGCCGGTATCGTCATTTCGAATGAGCCGTCCAGCAGCTTGGCTTTGAGCTCGTGCGAAATCTTCCTGGCCTTGAACAGGCTGGACAGCGGCGCCGTCCTCACCTTTTTGCCGTTCAGATCGATTTCGCCGGAGCGCAGCTGCGCATACGACACCCGCTTCAGCGCCGCTTTGCTGCGCGTGCTCACACCATAATCATACACGTATGTATACAGGCGATCGTTGGGCACCGCAAGGTCCGCCATCATATCCTCGTCGATCACCGGCAGCGGCACGCCGATGCCCACAAACAGCGAGGAGCCGTATCCGTCGAACGTCGCCGCCCGAATGTATTCAGACTTCATTCCCTTCATATCGCCGATCAACGCCAGCGCGTATCCGGAAAACAGCGTGTCACCGCTTTCCAGCGCTTCCGCCTTGTTCACCGCCTGCGTCCCCTCATACACCACGTAGCCCTCACCGCCGCACAAAAGGATGCGCGTGCCGATGCCGATGGTACGCAATTTGGGATCCTTGAGCAGCGGGGACAGCTCGCCCGACGTCGAGTACGTCACGTTGCCCATGCCGGGCAGCAGCGTGCCCATATACGTGCGCTTGGTTTTTTTTGTCGTATTGGTCGCCGCCGCGTAGTTCTGGTAAGCGTTGCGCGGGTTGAACAGATACGCCTGATTGAGGTCGGACAGCGTTATTTTCGTGTGCACATCCATACGCGCGTAGCAGTCGGTGCCGGAGGACGTCGCGCAAAGCTCAATCTCCTTGCCCGCAATCAGGTCCTCAATCACGTGCGCGCCGCCGTACTCGATGCCCGTTGCCTTGCCCGGCTGCGTCGCGCCGATATACGTGTCCACCGCGGCCAGACCGCCATAGGCCTCCACACCGTTCAGGGATATCTGTGCCATGCGGATGGGCGGCTCCGAATGCCCGAAGTTGAGCATCGCGCCGGACGAACACATGGCTCCGAACGTCGCCGCCGTCACCACGTCGATCTGTTCCGCGCACTTTTTCACGCCCTGCTCCGCCGCCATCTGCACCGCTTCCTCGGCGGTAAACACCACGGCCTTACCTTTTTTCAGCTTTTCGTTGATCTCCTCAATCGTCTTTGCCACTGTCTGCCTCCGCATCAAAATGCCGGTTCACTGCGCCGTGAACTTTTTTATAAATTTTATTCTGTCATTTTACTACTTTTGATACCTTCACACAACCGCAAATTTCCCCCATCACCGCGGCGCTCAACAAACGCCGCTCATGGCGGTTGCTTTTGAGCGTCCAGAACGATATAATACATGAGAATTTACTAAAGATGAGGTTATCTATGAAACTCGGAATCGTCGGTCTTCCCAATATAGGAAAAACAACGCTGTTCAACGCGCTGACCGGTTCAGGCGCCGCCAGCGAAAACTATATGTTCAGCACAGTCAGTCCCAACATCGGTGCCGTCCCGGTGCCTGATGCGCGGATGGACTTTTTGGCGTCACTCTATAACCCCCGCAAATTCACGCCCGCTGTCATCGAATTCGTGGATATCGCGGGGCTGGTCCGGGGGTCGAGCCGCGGCGAGGGCCTCGGCAACAAATTCCTCTCCTACATCCGTGAGGTGGACGCCATCGTGCACGTCGTCAGGTGTTTCGAGAGCGGCGACGTCCTGCACGTCGAGGGAAATGTGAACAGCGCCCGGGACGCCGAAACGATCAACTTCGAGCTCATATTTGCCGATATGGAGACAGTGGAGAAGAGGCTGCAAAAGTCCGAGAAGATGATCAAATCCGGCGATAAAAAATACAAGACAGAATGCGATATACTCAAAAAGGTGAAGGATAACCTGGAAAGTGGCGTGTTCGCGCGCGTCATGGAGTTGAGCGAGGAGGAGCGCGCGCTCGTGTCCGACCTGTTTTTGCTCACCGACAAGCCGATGCTGTACGTCGCTAACGTGTCCGAAGAGGATATCGGAAACGACAGCGCTCCGCTGGTCGCGCCGCTCAAGGCGATCGCCGAATCGCAGAATGCGGACGTCATGGCAGTGTGCGCCAAGCTCGAGCAGGAACTGGTGGCGCTTGAAGCCGAGGAGCGCGAGATGTTCCTCACCGAGCTCGGCATCACACAGAGCGGTCTCACCGAGCTGATCCAAAAAAGCTACAAGCTGCTGAACCTCATCAGCTTCCTCACTGCCGGCGAAAAGGAAGTGCGCGCCTGGACGATTACGAAAGGCACCAAGGCTCCCGGAGCGGCGGGCAAAATCCACTCCGACTTAGAGCGCGGCTTCATCCGCGCCGAGATCGTCGCGTTCGACGACCTAAAGGAATGCGGCAGCATGCCGGCGGCTAAAGCCAAAGGCGTCGTGCGGCTGGAGGGCAAGGAATACGTGATGCACGACGGCGACGTCACGCTGTTCAAGTTCAACGTATAGCAGGTGGATAAATAGGTGATTAGTAGAATACTGATTATTGCCGTCGGCATTATTGCAGCTTTGTTTGGCGCATTCATCATTTGGAATTCAATTCAATTTTCTGGGCCAAATGAAGAAGCCGAATCGTATCAACTTTCTGGTCAGTTTTACAGCTATCTTCTCAGCAAGCACACAAATCAAATCAAACTCTCGGAGTCATTTTAGGTGCTGTCTTTATTCTTGCAGGCCTGACTACTATTATAGCTCATAAGTATCACGTTAACCGAAATAGCGCTGGTGCTTAAATATCTTCGAAACAACCAGATAATTGGGGTCACCTGTTATCATCGAATTAAGCAGTATTAATCGCACGCACGCCGGACAACCTAACAACATGAATAAGCGTCTGAAAATGGCCATCGGGGTTATTTTAACCTTGGCTGGCATTTGCATTGCGGGTGTTTCCGTGTTCATCGTCGGCCCCTGCAGGCAAAGCCAGCTTTCCCGCGTCAGCGGCACGTTTAGCGAATATGTCGAGCAGGATCAGGCATTCCGGAGTGTCGTCGTCACCCGCGGCATCCGGCTAGAGGACGGCCGGTCCTTCATCATCGATTCGGATACGCAGTCGGCATTCGAGGAAGACGCTTTCCTGTCCGCTGTCGCAGCGGGCGACTCTATTGAGCTGATCGTTCGCAATGACGAGAGCCATGAACCTGCTGTGATGGCCATCTATCACGATGGCCGTGAATTCATGGATTTTGAGGCTTCCCAAAGCGCCCGCCAGACCAATCAGACGATCGGCATCATATTCGGTGCTGTGCTGTTGCTGGGCGGAATGGCCGTTATCATATCATATATCAAGACATAAGCATCTGCATCAAGGAGCGCTCCGGCAACAAAAAGAACCGGCAACAGCCCGGCTCTATTTGCTGCATATTGCTGTCGGTATCAGTTCAGACCTTCTCCGGCTCCGTCACCGTTTCGTCCTCGGACACCGTCATCTTCTTGATCTTCTGTTCCTGCTTGGGCCGGTCGGAATAGTCCGTCTCCTGCGAGGCGATGGCGTCCACCACGTCCATGCCCTCCACCACGCGCCCGAACGCCGCATACTGGCCGTCGAGATACGGCGCGTCCGCATGCATGATGAAGAACTGGGAGCCCGCCGAGTCGAACTTCGCCGAGCGCGCTATCGACAGCACGCCGCGCTTGTGCAGCAACGTGTTGTCCACACCGTTCGCCTTAAACTCGCCCTTGATGCCATAGCCCGGTCCGCCTGTGCCGCTGCCGCTCGGGCACCCGCCCTGTATCATAAACCCGCTGATCACGCGGTGAAATATCAGCCCGTCGTAGAAGCCCTTCGCTGCAAGGCTCTTAAAGTTTGCCGCCGTATTCGGCGCATGCTCGGGCAGCAGCTCCACCTTGATTTGCTTGCCGTCCGCCATCTCAATCGTTATCATTGCATTCTCCTTGTTTTGTTTTTAATCCGCACTGCCATGGCTTTTATTATATCCCAACATTCGTCGCATGAAAAGGCAATCATCTGCTCTTTGGTATATTCGCAAAAGGCACTTGCCCGAACCCGTACAAAAAAGCCGCCGAGAACGCATCCCCGGCGGCTTATACATCAATGGCCTTACTTCTCGAATGTCCTCACACGTATCACGCCTTCAATCCGGCGGACATCCTCCACCGCAGCATCCGGAATTTTCTCGTCCAGGTTGATCACGGTATAAGCCACTTCTCCCTTGGACTTGTTCACCATGTCGGTGATGTTCGCGCCCGAATCCGCCAGTATCGCCGTTATCTTGCCCACCATGCCCGAGGTGTTCTTGTGGATCACTGCAATACGAAAAGCCCCGGTAAACGGCAGCACCGCACTGGGCATATTCACTGAATTGACGATCTTGCCTGTTTCCAGATATTCCTTGAGCTGATTGGCCGCCATCTTCGCGCAGTTCTCCTCCGACTCAGGCGTAGACGCTCCAAGATGCGGGATGCAGATCACGCTGTCGTTATCCAGCAGCCGCGCGCTCGGAAAGTCCGTTACATAGCGGGAAATCCGCTTCTCCTCCAGCGCCACAAACAGCGCGTCGTATTCCACCAGCCCGTTGCGCGCAAAGTTTAACAGCACCGCACCCGGCTTCATCTTGGCGATCTCCGCCGATCCGATAAAGCTCTTGGTGTTGTCCAGCAGCGGCACATGCAGCGTCACATAGTCAGACTCTGACAGCAGGTGCTCCAGATTGTGCGCACGCTGCACATCCTGAGACAGCCCCCAGGCCGACTCAATGGATATATACGGATCATAGCCGATCACATTCATGCCCAGTGAATGGGCCGCGTTGGCCACCATCACGCCGATAGCCCCCAGGCCGATCACGCCCAGCGTCTTGCCCGCAAGCTCGGGACCCACAAACTGCTTCTTGCCCTTCTCCACCTGCGCCAGCACGTCCTCAGCGCTGCATTGAAGCGTTTTCATCCAGTCGGCAGCCTCCAGCAGATGACGGCTCGCCAGCAGCATCCCCGCCAGCACCAGCTCCTTCACGCCGTTAGCGTTGGCGCCCGGCGTATTGAACACCACGATGCCCTGATCCGCACAGGCTTCCACGGGGATGTTGTTGACACCCGCGCCCGCCCGCGCAATCGCCAGTAGGCTGCCCGGAAACACCATGTCATGGCATTTGGCGCTGCGCACAAGAATGGCTTCATAGTCGCTAAAATCGTCCGACACCTGATACGCATCCGGTATCAGATAATCATAAATGGCATCGGATATCGCATTTAGCTTCTTGATCCTGAACATGAGTCGCTCCTCCAAAACAATATTAACGCTTGTCAGGCGTTTTTCTCAAAATCCTTCATCACATCGATCAGCTTTTTCACACCTTCGACCGGCATCGCGTTATAGATGCTCGCGCGCATGCCGCCCACGCTGCGGTGCCCCTTGATGTTGACGATGCCTTCAGACTTGCACTTGGAAACGAACTTTTTGTCCAGCTCCTCGTTACCCGTAACAAACGGTATGTTCATCAGTGAGCGGTCCTTCTTTTCCACGGTGCCCTTGAACATCGGAGAGTTGTCGAGGTAGTCATACAGCAAACCGGCTTTGTACTCATTGGTCTTCTGCATCGCCGGAATGCCACCGTTCTCCAGCAGGTGCGCGAACACCAGTCCCGCGATGTAGATGCCGTAGGTCGGCGGCGTGTTGTACATCGAATCGTTCTCGGAATGCGTCTTGTAATCCAGCATCGTCGGTATGCCCGCCGGTGCTTTACCGATCAGGTCCTCACGGATGATCACCAGCGTCACGCCCGCCGGGCCAATGTTCTTCTGCGCACCGGCGTAAATCATGGCGTAATCATTGACGTCGATCACCTCGGACAGTATGCACGACGACATATCTGAAATCAGCGGCAGACCGTTCACTTCCGGCAGCTTCGTATAGCGCGTGCCGTAAATGGTGTTGTTGGACGTGATGTGCACGTAGTCCGCATCGCCCTGAAACATGTCAGCGAAAAGCTCCGGTATGTACGAGAAGGTCTTGTCTTCCGAGGACGCGGGCACGATCACCTCGCCCGTCTTCTTCGCTTCGGATATCGCCTTCTTGCTCCACATGCCGGTGTTCACATAGTAAGCCTTTTTGTGCGTGGTCATCAGGTTCAGCGGAATCATCGAAAACTGTAGAGACGCTCCGCCCTGCAAGAATAATATTTTATAGTTGTCCGGGATATTCATCAGCGTGCGCAGATCCTTTTGGGCACGGGCTAAAATATCTTCAAAGTCTGCCGAACGATGGCTCATCTCCATCACGGACATACCGCTGTTTCCAAAAACGACCAGTTCCTCCTGCGCCTTTTTCAGCACAGCTTCGGGCAAGCATGCCGGACCCGCGGAAAAATTGAATACTTTCATTTGATAGCCTCCTGCTTTATAAATAATTTGCCTTTTTAACGACATTGTTAAATAAATATCAAACTTTTGAATATATTATATGCGTACCATACTTGAAAAGCAAGCGCATATTGTTTGTCATATTGGGAAGTATAGCACACAAAAATTTAGCCGTCACGCATCTTCTGCGCGTTTGCAGGAGGAAATTAGTTATATATTATAGTAACCAATTACCCCTAATCACTTGACATACTTTAGGCCTTGCCCTATAATCACGATATTAAAAATCGGACGCCATTTATTTATCGGTATAATACCGTTTTTATCGCACATATTATGTTAGCATAGAAACAGACACTTGGGGGAGGAACACCATGGCAGGCGAGCAGGTCATTTTAACAAAAGACGGATTGATAGAAAAGCAGGAAAAACTGGATTTTCTCAAAACCGTCAAAAGAGCTCAAATATCTGAGCAGATCAAGGAAGCGCGCGCATTTGGCGACCTTTCTGAGAATGCCGAATACGACGAAGCTAAAAACGAGCAGGCCCGTGTGGAAACGGAAATCGCCATACTCGAAAAGCTGCTGCGCAACGCCGTCGTGGTGGAGGAAGCCGAGGTGGATCATTCCACCGTCAACATCGGCACCAAAGTGCGTATACTCGACATGGAGTTCAGCGAAGAGGAAGAGTACCATATCGTCGGTTCGGTGGAAGCGGATGCGGACAAACGACGCATCTCCAACGAATCGCCCGTGGGCGCGGCGCTCATCGGTAAGCGCGTGGGCGAAGTCGCCGAGGTGGTGACACCGTCCGGCATGGTGCTCAATTTCAAGGTCATCGATATTTTCAAATAAGGCGGAAATAATGGACGAAGTCATAAACCAGACGCCGGAGCTTTCCGAGGTGCTCCGGGTACGCAGAGAAAAGCTGGACGTGCTCCGCGCGGCCGGACAGGATCCCTTTGTCATCACACAGTATCAGCGCTCCCACTCCAGCAGCGATATTCTCGCCGGTTTCGAGACACTGGAGGGGCAGCACGTCACGCTGGCAGGCCGCATGATGAGCAAGCGCATCATGGGCAAGGCCAGCTTTTCGCACATCATGGATCAGAGCGGACAGCTCCAGCTCTACGTCCGGCGGGACGTACTGGGTGAGGAGCCGTACGCTGAATACAAGAAGCTGGACATCGGCGATATCATCGGCGTCGAGGGCGAGGTTTTCAAGACCAACGCGGGCGAGATTTCCGTCAAAGCCACGAAGATCACGCTGCTCGCCAAATCCTTAAACCCGCTGCCCGAGAAGTTTCACGGTCTCAAGGATATGGACCTGCGTTACCGTCAGCGTTATCTCGACCTCATCGTCAACCCCGAGGTCAAGAACACGTTCTTCGCGCGTTCGCTGATCGTCAAATCCATCCGCGAATACCTGGACAAGCAAGGCTACATCGAGGTGGAAACGCCGATACTGATGAGCAGTGCGGGCGGCGCGGCGGCCAAGCCGTTCATCACGCATCACAACACGCTGGATATCGATATGTACCTGCGCATCGCCACCGAGCTGCACCTAAAGCGGCTCATCGTGGGCGGTTTCGAGCGCGTGTACGAGATCGGGCGCATATTCCGCAACGAGGGCATGTCCATCAAGCACAATCCGGAGTTCACCACCATCGAGCTCTATCAGGCCTACGCCAATGTGGACAACATGATGGACCTCTGCGAGAACATATTCTACCACTGCGCCAAAATGCTGCACGGCACCGGCCAGATCTCCTATCAGGGCACACCGGTCGATCTCACGCCGCGTTGGCAGCGCCTGTCCATGCTGGATGCCGTCAAACAGTTCACCGGCGCGGAGTTCTCGGACTGCACCGACGAGCAGGCGAATGAATTAGGCAAAAGCATCGGTTTGCATGTGCTGGAGTCCAAGGAGAACGCCGCGAAGCAGTGGACCCGCGGCGAGCTGTTATACGCCGCTTTCGAGCAGTTCGTGGAGGATAACCTCACCGGCCCCACATTCATCACGGGCTATCCGGTGGAAGTGTCCCCGCTGGCCAAGAAGATGCCGTCCTGCCCGTGGCTCACCGAGCGTTTCGAGCTGTTCATCAACGGCCGCGAGATGGCCAACGCCTTCTCGGAGCTCAACGACCCGGACGATCAGCGCGCCCGCTTCATGGAGCAGGCCCGCCAGCGCGCGCTGGGCAACGAGGAAACGGAGATGATGGATGAGGACTTCCTCACCGCACTGGAATACGGCCTCCCGCCCACCGGCGGCATGGGCATCGGCATCGACCGCATGGTGATGCTGCTGACCGACAGCTATTCCATCCGCGACGTACTGCTGTTCCCCACGATGAAACCCAGGGAATAATTTTAAAAGATTACACAGTATACAAAGTGCCGAGGCTAATACTGAGGCGCTTTTTTTATTACAGTCACGCATTACAAGTTTGCTCAGATATTCACCTCATTTCATACGGGCGAAAAGAGGAGACACTTTTACTCTCTCCTCTTTATTCACCAATAGTTTATAACACCGAAGGGAATATCTTTTGTTCTTGGATTTCTAAGCAAATTATTTAATTGGCCATTAGAGTAAAAACTTTCTACCTTTTCCATAAGCTTTGATTATTTTTATAAATTCATCACAGCTCTTTACCAATTCTGCCACATTAGTTGATTTAAAATAAGTATTAGTCTTTCCTTCATGCATAATCCTATTTCTGTATCCGATCGCGATCCCAACATTCTTTAAATATTTATGGTAACTTCTTGGAAGTATTATTTTTAATATTGCCTTTACTCTTACAGATAAACCGAATTTGTTATTGAAATCTTGTATCGCCTCGGAATTAACTCCTTTTGATTTTAAATATTCATTTATAAATTTTGGCACTATAACATCTAGTCCAATAACAGCATGCAATATAGCCATTGTGTAGTTCTCTAATCGCATATAAATTTTTGCTTTTGCTAAAAACAAATCCTCAATTCCTAGGTCTTGCTTCGTATCAAAAATTTCTTGGATTTTCAAAGCTAGTTTATCTGCTTTAGGATTATAATAATTGAATCTAAAAGGAATGCATTCTGTGAATTGCTCCCCATTCTCAAAGCAAAAAAAAGAATATACTCCTTTCAAATAGAGATAATTTACATCGATTAAATTTACATAGGGAGATCTAAATATCATGGTACAGTCATGATATTCTCTAACAATTTCAAAAAATATTTTCTTCGATTCAATTATTCCCTTATCTATGTGAATACTATTAATATAATCCATAGGGTCTTTTATGGTCTCGTTAATTTCATGTTCCCTAACAACTTTCAAGCAGTAATAATGCTTCATTAAACCAATTATGGCTCTTCTTTTCTCAATGTTATCCTTAAGAATGTTATTAAAGGCTTCATTAAATAAATCCGAATATACCAATATTCCATGATCTTTATGATATGGTAATAAATCTGTTTTTTTGTCTAATCTTAATATTTCTTCTCGTATTTTAGATAATTCACTTGTGAAATCATAGTAATCTTTCCTAAAAAGAAAAACCTCTCTACATTTTACTTCATATGTAGTATCTTGAATTGTTATTTTGAACTCACCTTCTGGGTATTCAAAATCGCCAAACGGGAATAATCCGCAGATATTTTCATATAACTTCATTTAACTACATCAATTTTTGACCGATTTATTGTTACTTTATCATAAATTAAACTTGAATACTATATATTACATGAAGGCTTCTTCTTATAAATACCAAAATTATCACTTGGAATTCTGACAGTAAATTAATATTGGCATGGACTTGGTCTAAACTCCAACAAAAGTATCACCCCATCCACTCCATTCCTCTCACCCGATATTAAAGAAATATTTATTGTTAATCGCTACCCATCGTGGTAAAATGCAAATACTCACCATTTCGCTTGCGAGCCCGCCTTTTTTCCAAAATACCGGCAAAGTTGTGGACAAGCAGCGGTTTGTGGTATGATGGGCGGTATGAAGGAGTGACGATTTTGCCGCCGACGATGAAGGTCGTATTAAGATTTCTGTGGTACCTCTTCTCCCGCATTTTCATATGGGGAATCGCGGCCGCTCTTGTCGTGCTCTCGTTTTACGCCGCGATGGATTTCATGAACGCTCAGATACTCGTGAAGGACGGCCTGCAGCTTAGAGCCGAGGTCATCATCAAGGGGGACGACCCCACGGCGCTCAGCAAAGTGTTCTCCAAAAGCTTTCTTGAGCAGGACACCCTGCTCAGCACCGGCGTGTACCGCTCATATGCCGTTACAGACATGGATTACAGCGCGGACGTCGGCTTTCATCTGATACTCCCCTGGCAGAATGCCATCACGCTGCGCATCACTGAAGAGGTCACCGGCATCGAGGGAACGCCGCTGGGCAGTGCCGAAGGCGACGGCACGCTCAGTGAAACGCCGCCGCTGTGGCAGAACGCGGTGTACAACGTGCGGCTTATCCGCTACGAAGGCAACTGGCGCATCATCAGTATGGATCTGATCGAATCGCTGCCGGCGCCCACACCCACGCTCACGCCGCCCGGCCTTACACCCACACCGCCGCCCACCCCTGCCGCGACCGGCGATGTGCCCACAGATACGGCGGTGCCCGAAGGCGAAGAGGAGATCATCGAAGACTGATGCGGGTATTGTTCGGAAAAGCGTATCTCGCACCGCTGGCAGGATATACGGACGCGGCTTTCCGTCATCTGTGCGTTGAGCAGGGAGCCAGCCTCACCTACACGGAAATGGTCAGCGCCATGGGCTTAAAATACGGCTCGGAGAAAACCGCCAATCTGGTGGCCTTCGCAGACAACGAACAGCGCGCGGGTGTGCAGCTGTTTGCCAGCAGTCCCGAGCCGCTGGCGCAAAGCATACTGCGCCTGCAAGAGGAGCCTTATGCGCGTCGCATCGCACTGTTTGATATCAATATGGGCTGCCCCGCGCCCAAGATAACCGGCGGCGGTCAGGGCTGCGCATTGATGAAGGACATACCGCTCGCGGCGCGGCTCATCGAAGCCGCAGCCAAAGTCTCGCGCGTACCCGTTACGGTCAAGTTCCGCAAGGGCTGGGACGAGACTTGTGTCAACGCCGTCGAATTCGCGCGCATGGCCGAGCAATCGGGCGCTGCCGCAGTCGCGGTGCACGGGCGCACCCGTCAGCAGTTCTACAGCGGCAAAAGCGATCCCTGTATCATCGCCGCGGTCAAAGAAGCTGTATCCATCCCGGTTATCGGCAACGGCGACATATTCACCGCGCAGGACGCCGCGGATATGCTCCGCTTAACCGGCTGCGATGCCGTGATGGTCGCAAGGGGCGCGCTGGGAAACCCGTTCATCTTTCGGGAGATCAGCAGTCTGCTGGAGAATGACGAATTGCTGCCTCCGGCTTCCTTTGAAGAAAAGGCCGCTGCGCTGCTGATGCAGGCGCGCCTGGCCTGCGAGGTCAAGGGTGAGCGCAACGCGATGCGGCAGATTCGCAAGCATGCCGCCTGGTATCTGAAGGGCGCTAAAAACGCGGCGCGGCTGCGCGAAGCCGCTGTTCGTCTGCAAACATATGGAGAACTGGTTCGTCTACTGGAAATTCAGGCTTAAGATGGAGCTCAAGAAGCTATAGATTGCTCACTCGCGGTCCAATCCGACGGTTGAAAAATGTGTTTGTATGTATTATAGTATATGTTGGTCTGTTTTAATCAAAACAGCGGTGGTGAAATAAAACTAAAGGGGTTTGGGATAGATGGGTCTGTTTGAGTTCAATGATATCGGGATAGACCTTGGCACCGCCAGCGTGCTGGTGTATGTAAAAGGCAAGGGTATCGTACTGCGTGAACCTTCTGTTGTTGCCGTCAACCGCAATACCGGCGAAATTATTGCCATCGGCGAGGAAGCCCGCGTGATGCTGGGCCGTACACCGGGCAACATCGTGGCGGTGCGCCCGCTGCGCAACGGCGTTATTTCCAATTTTCACGATACAGAGCGCATGCTGCGCTACTTCCTGCGCAAGGTGATCGGCCGCCGGCTGTTCTTCAAGCCGCGTGTTATCGTCTGCGTGCCCTCGGGCGTCACCGAGGTGGAGCGCCGCAGTGTGATTGAAGCGGCGGAGGAAGCGGGCGCGCGCCATACCGGCCTCATTGAGGAACCGATGGCGGCTGCCATCGGCGCCGGCATCGACATCGCTGCGCCCTTTGGCAACATGGTCATCGACATCGGCGGCGGCACCTGCGACATCGCGGTCATTTCTTTAGGCGGCATCGTCATCAGCGATTCCGTCAAGGTCGCGGGCGACAAGTTCGACGAAGCCATTATCCGCTACATGAAGAAAAAGCATAACATGCTCATCGGCGAGAGAACAGCCGAAGAGATCAAGATCAACATCGGTTCGGCTTTCCCGCGCAAGGAGCAGATTCACATGGAGGTGGCTGGCCGTAATCTCATCTCCGGTCTTCCCAAGGCGGTCACACTTAGCTCCAATGAAACGATCGAAGCGCTGGAAGAGCCCTTAAACGCCATGATGGAAACGCTGCACGGCGTGCTGGAACGCGTTCCGCCGGAGCTTTCCTCCGATATCGCGGAAAACGGCATTTGCATGACGGGCGGCGGCTCGCTCCTGTACGGCCTGGATCGTCTGTTCAGCGAAAAAACCGGCATACCTTGCTATGTCGCGGAAGACGCAATATCCTGTGTTGCCATCGGCACCGGTATGGCGCTCGACAGCATGGATCTCTACTCCAACGGCACGGTTTACGATTACCGCAAGGGCGATTATTACAACAACTACTGATCGTCCATGCAAGTAAGGAGTGATCGTATTGGATTATCGTGACTACGACGACGGGCTGAAGATGCCCGCCGGCATCAAAAAATCTGGCGGCCCCGGCGGGAATTCCCGGCCTGCCGCCCCGAGTGGCAGCAATACAGGCCGCAGCCAAAAATCCACAGCTTCAGGTGGATATTCACGGCCTGCAGCTGCTAGCGGCCATCAGTCCGGTTATACCAAGCCAGCCTCTCCCAGCGCATACGCCCGGCCCGCTGCTCCGGCCAAAACAGCAAAAAGCAAACTGCCCAGCCGGTACCGCAGTCTGATCAAAGCGCTGATCGCAGTTTTTTGCGTCCTCATCGCCGGTGTCATCGTCATTGGTATCTATTTCGTTTCGCGCTGGAAGGATGATGATTACAGCTCGCTGCAATCGTCCAGCCTTATCGTGCTGGCGCCTGATACGGAGCCCACGGAACCAACCACACAAGCCACTGATTTGAACGCTGCGCCAGATCCGATACCCACGCCCGATACCTCGGCCATCGTTTGCAACGGACAGACTTATGTAAAAAATAAAAACATTGTCAACCTGCTCTTCCTGGGCATCGACACCAATGCAGAGCGCAAAAAGAACATGAACGGTTTCCGGAGCGACATGCTGATGGTCTGCGCCGTCGATATTGCCGCTAAAAAGGCCACTCTAATCTCCATTCCGCGCGATACCTACACCACTGTATACAAGGTCGACAAAGAAACGGGTGAGGTTGAGGAAACCGTTCAGGAAAAAATTAACGCCGCATATTCATTCGGCGGCGGTGCAACACACTATTCCTATGCCAACGCGATGGCCTGTGTTGAGATGTTCCTCGAACGCCGTTGCGCGCTGGAGCAACAGCTCGACTTTGAGCTGGACATACCGATATACCTTTATGCCGGCGTTGATATGGACGGCATCCCGAAAGTCGCATCAGCGGTTGGCGGCGTCGAAGTCACTCTGGAGGAGTCTGTACCTAAAGTCGGTAAAAAAGGTCAAACGGTCACGCTCAAATATCAGAATGCGGTTGAATTTCTGACGAACCGTAAAAATACGGACGGAGACATGCACCGCGCAGCGCGCCAGCAGCAATTCATGATAGCCCTGGCTAAAGAAATCAAGGATATGGGCCCTGTCGATATGATACTGTCGCTTTACGACGAGCTGCAAAAATACGTCTGGACCAACCTCAATACCGATCAGATGATCGATTTCGCCAAAATACTTACAAAGGTGGATGTTGACTCCATCGAAATGCATATGGTCACCGGCGAAGGAAAAAAAGTCAACGGCTCTTACTGCATGCTGCACGACGAAGACGCCACGCTGCAGCTGCTGCTGGACGTTTACTACACCAAAGCATCATCATAACTCCCAAAACCTGTTTACCTGCCTTCTCCGGCGGGTTTTTTATTAGCGTTTTGGTCTGCAATAACATAATGTTGACTCCCCGTACAAATTATTGTACTGTTTATTTATACACATCTTTGTCGTGCCTGTTGTTCACATTTCTTCTTGAAATCGGAGGAAAGGTTATGGTTAAAGCCTACAAAGCGGAGTTCGTACTCGGGCTCATCGGTTCCCTCATCGGCGTCGTCGCTTTCATACTTTCCATCATATCCGGCATTGTGGAAAACAGCCTGTACCTCGAATCGACCGTCGCATCCGCCATCATGACGTCGATACTGCTGCTGGCGTCGTTCATACTGGGTTTCGCCGGAACTTCCCGGCTGAAGCAAGGCGACAAAGGCGGCGGCATACTGCTCGTTACCTCGGGAGGCCTCACGTTGATCGCTCTCATCTCAGGTTTCATTTCCGCATGGTTTTCCTTTTTCGCACTGCCGCTCACACTCACCGGCGGCATCATGGCGCTGTGCCGAAAGCCGTATCCCCCTCATAATATTCAATAGGCGCGCAACCCTCCCGGCTGTTATTAAAAATTATTATCAAATTAATGTTAAGTCACAATAATACAAATTGACGAAATATACGGTAAATGCTAAGATGTTTATGATATCCTATGTGGTATCATATTAATTATTCTATAGGAGGGTATTATCATGAACGCACCTGGAAAAGGATTATTAAAGGTTGTCAGCATTTTATTTATCATTTTTGGAGCCATTGCATTGGTTGTTTCTCTTTTGGCAGTCTTGGCTTCGGCGGCACTTGCATCCATGGTTGGCGCATTTGCAGGCCTTCTTATTGTTGCCACTATCATTATGCTGATTGTGAGTGTACTTGAGCTGATCATTGGAATTATCGGGCTGAAAAAATGCGGGGATCCGGCGCAGGGTGGCTTCTTTGTGGTTACCGGCATTATACTATGCGTGCTTGCTCTTGCCAGCTTGATTTTGGGAATATCCGCAGGCGGTTTCGATGTCACCAGCTTGATCGGCTTCGTGCTCCCGGTTCTTTACATAGTCGGTGGAAACATGAACAAAAAGGCTGTTGCAGCATAACAAACAAACGAATGAGAACGGCCTTCAGGGCCGTTCTTTTTTACTCTTTTTATTGATGAATGTCGCATAAAATGATACTATTTCATTGATATCATAAGGTATCATTCAACTTATTACGAGGAGGTATTTTTATCATGAACGCACCCGGTAAAACATTGCTCAAAGTTGTCAGCATTCTCTACATCATCTTCGGTGCATTATTTGCACTGGTTGCTCTGTTATCCCTGTTTTTGGGCTCTCTGATCGGCTCCTTTGTATCCGGTTTCTTTGGAGATTACAGCGCGCTGCTCGGAGGTGCCATCGGGATTGTATTGTTTATCGTTTTCCTGATACTCGCCGCTATCGATCTCGTGGCTGGCATCGTGGGCATCAAGCAGTGCGGCGATCCCTCCAAATCAATGTTCTTCATCGTGTTCGGCTTCATCCTCGGCGGCCTGTCGCTGATCTCGTTCATCACCAACTTCCAGGTCGGCAACCTGATCGGAATCATTATGCCCGCCCTCTTCGTCGTCGGAGGCTTCCTGAACAAAAACGCGGCCAAGCCCGTCGCTTAACCGCAATCAGTCATGAAGAGCGGCTCCGCAGCGAGCCGCTTTTTTATTGCCGCTGGCCGTCTTCCCGTTGCAAAACCGCCGCCGCTGTTATATCCTGTAGGAGATATCATCTCCCCATCCGGAGGAAAACCTGATGCAAAACAATTACTTCAAAGCCTATATGAGTGAATACACCCTCGGTCTAGTTGGTGCCATACTCACCGCCCACGGTTTGTTGTTTTCCTTTGGCGGACTGGAAAGTGAGATTGAAGCCTTCTCGTCAATAAACATTATTATTTTGCTGTCAGCCCTGATTCTCGCCTTTGCCGGTACACATCAGCTCAATAAGAACAACCGTAACGGCGGAGTTCTGCTCACTACGTCCGGCAGCCTGAATTTACTGGGTTGTATTATGCTCTGCGTTATGATGGGCATCTCGGACAGCGAAGACGACTTGACTGAAATCCTTGTTTTTACCCTACTCTACACCATCGCCTGCGCTGCGCTGCTGCTCACCGGAGGCATCAGGGTGCTGGCCAAAAATAAACCTGTTCTGCCCTCGGCTGCCCAAGGATGGTATTATCCCGCCGCACATCCGGGTTATTATCCGCCCCCGCCAATCTATCCGCCTGCTGCGGTCATGCCGCCGGATATGTCTGCCGGTCCGCCTGACAGTTCAGAGCCGCCGCACACCGGGTACACCCGACAGCCCTATGCCCCGAACACCCTGCCGACACGAAAGCCCTGACAGCCATATAGTACAATAATAACTTCGAGCCAATAAAAGACAGGCAAATGCCTTAAGAAAAAGGTGTTTGCCTGATAGGATTCTCATCCCCCTCCGGGGTACAAGTTATCTATTCCTCGTCCAGCTCCGACAGCCACGTCTCGCTCTCCGCGTCGGAGGGCATCCGCCAGTCGCCCCGCGGAGACAGCGACACGCTGCCCACCTTAGGACCGTCCGGCATGCACGAGCGCTTGAATTGCGACGCGAAAAACCGCCGGTAAAACTGCCGCAGCTGCTCTTTGAGCTGCCCCTCGGTGTATTCCGGATACGCGTGCCTGGCCAGCAGCAGCACCTTCTTCGGAGACATCTCAAACCGCAGTATGTAATACATGAAGAAGTCGTTCACGTCATACGGCCCGATCTGCTTTTGCGTATCCTGCCGCTCGTCCTTGTCTGTAGGCGGCAGCAGTTCGGGGCTGGGCGGTATCGCGACGATCTCCTTGGCGATGTCGTTCAGTGCTTTGTCCCCGCGCGACACATACAGCACCATCTCCTTGATCAGCGTCTTGGCCACACCCGCGTTTACGCCGTACATCGATATCTGGTCGCCCGCATACGTGCAAAAGCCCAGCGCCAACTCGGACAAATCGCCGGTGCCCACCACCAGCCCGCCCAGCTGGTTTGCCATGTCCATCAGCACCTGCGTGCGCTCCCGCGCCTGTGCGTTCTCGTACGTGATGTCCGCCTTGCCGTCGTGCCCCAGGTCCTCAAGGTGTGCCTTCGCCGCATTCACAATGCTGATCTCGCGCAGCGTCGCGCCCGTTGCCGTTACCAGCCGTCTTGCGAGCTCCTGTGTCGCTTCCGTACTGCCGAATCCCGGCATCACCACGCCCACAACGGCAGCTTTATCAAGTCCCGCGCGCAGCGCGGCCTGCGTGGCCACCATCAGCGCAAGCGCCGAGTCCAACCCACCCGACACGCCGATCACCATAGTCTTCGATTTGGTGTGACGTATACGCCTCGCCAGCGCCGTCACCTGAATATCAAACACCTCTTTGCATCGCGCGTCACGCGCCGTCTGCCCGCCCGGCACAAAAGGCATCCGATCGATGTACCGAAACTTGGGCTCCGACTCCTGCGCACGGAATTTAATCCGCCGGTATGGCTTGCCCGGGCTCTGCGCCACAAACGTGTTTTTCAGTATCCTGTCATGCGACAGCCGATGCAGGTCGAACTCGGTCACGCTCATGTGCGCTTCAAACTGGAACCTTGGTGAGCTCTCCAGCAGGTTGCCGTTCTCCGCGATCACCACATGACCGCCGAACACCGTGTCGGTAGTGGATTCCCCCGGCCCTGCGGATACGTACACGAAGCCGCCCACAAACCGGCCGGATTGCTGGCGTATCATCTCCTCGCGATATTCGCTCTTGCCCGCCAGCTCGTTGCTGGCCGATATGTTGATAAACAGCGTCGCACCCGCCATCGCCTGATATGCGTGCGGCGGAAACGGCACCCACAGGTCTTCGCACAGTTCCACACCCAGCACCAGCTCACGGATGGTCTCGCAGTCAAACAGCAGGTCAGACCCAAACGGCGCTTCCTGACCTGCCAGTTTCACTGTCTCCCCCGAAATGTCGATGCCGGATGCAAACCACCGCTGCTCGTAATACTCCGAATAGTTTGGAATGTACGCCTTGGGCACCACGCCCAGCAGCCTCCCCGATTGGAACACCACAGCGGTGTTGTACAGCTTGTCCGATGCCGCCACCGGCATGCCAATGACGGTCAGCACAGACGTGTCCTTCGTCTCGTCCATCAGCTCGCGCAGCGCCTGCTCGCTTTTCTCCAGCAGGTTACGTTGCCGGAACAGGTCGCCCAGCGTATACGACGTCAGCGACAGTTCGGGAAAGGCCACGATGGCCGCGCCCTTCTCCTCCGCCTCACGTATCATCCGGTCAATCTGCGCCTTGTTTTTCTTCAGGTTGCCCACCGCCACCTCGGGCACCGCGGCGGCCACTCTGATCAGTCCGCTTTTCATAAAACCTCCGGTTTGGAGTCAAGCCTTCGTCTTGCCTCCAGTTTTTTCAGCTTTGTTCGCTTACGCCTCATTCCTGACGCAAATAAGCGCTCGGTACTTCGCAAAGCCGTGCCGGGTGGGCTAAGCGCACCCGGCTAACAATTGTATACTGTCAGTCCAACGCTGAATAGTCCACCAGCTTCCACTTGGAAACCAGCGCGTCCATCGTGCCGTCCTTTCTCATCTCAGCAATCACATCGCTGATCACATCGGCCAAAGTGCTTTGATCCTTGATCACCTGCACACAGTAACGGCTGGGCAAAAACCGGTCGGGCAGCACCAGCATCCCCTTGATGCCAAACAGCTTCAGGTTAATTTCACTGGCACACACCGCTGCGACGGTGTTGTTCCGCAGTCCGTCAATCGCTTCCGGATATGAAGCGTACCTGTTCACGGTCACCTCAACGCCCTGCTTCTTAAGGTATTCCTGCAGTACGCTGATGTCTTCATCGTCTTCACTGTCTTTATCCACAAGCGAGCCCTGCACCACGCCAACCGCTTTCCCGTTCAGCTGTGCCGAGCTGCCCACGCCGCCCTCCTGAACCAGCAGCGCGCTAGCGTCCGCAAAAAACGGCGACGAATACGCAATGCCGCTCTTTTCCGCGTTCACCGTCGCACCCAGCGTCATGTCTATATTCCCCAGCTTAAGCTGTGCATCCTTTGTCTCAGAGTTCACTTTAACATAATTCACAACGATGCCGTCAGGAAAAAGCCGGCGGACAATCTCGTCGGCCACATCCTTTTCCAGCCCTTCAAATTCGCCAGTTTTTTCGTTGAAAGTACAAAGCGTGCCAATATCGCCCCGTAGACCGATGCTGATCACGCCCTTATTCTCGATGGCCTCAATGGCAAGCTGTTTAACGGAGCGGACGCGGTTCGTTGACGTCACAGCAATGATCACAGCCGCCGCGATAACCACGGCCAATATGATGATGATGATTCTAATGTGCTTTCTTTTCAGCAGCAGAAAACGTCTTCTTCTGTATTTCAAGCCTTTTGCCCCTGCCATCAGTGAAACGGGGGAGGCTTACGCCTCCCCGAATCCCGGCATATTCCTTCAATATAATTTCTGTAAGTCCCCCTCTACGTGCAAATCGACTAAATCTGAAGGAATACGCATTATGACCTCTTGGCGTCTCATATACATATGTCGCCTCTGCCTAGCTCGCATTGTACAACATATGGTATAATAATGCAATAGCTCATATGAAATATTGTATTCCCTCCACGCAATCAGAGAGTTGTCCACATTCTATCCCAGCCCCGGCTGATGCCGCTCAGACCATGCTCTTAAAGGCCCGCTGCTGACATTTTGCGCCGCAGCTTATCCCGTTATGCAAGGCCTCCCTGGCTACTCCTTAATCTCCACGGGGTTCTCCTCTGCCGGGTTCTCGCCCTCTGCCAGCTCATCCTCGCCTTCATCCGGCGGCGCCAAAGCCACCGACACCACGCGGGAGTCTTCGCCAATATTCATCAGCCGCACCCCTTGCGTATCGCGGCCGTACACGGATATCTCGGGAACGCGTGTACGAATGATGATGCCTGCGTCGTTGATCAGCATGATGTCCTCGGTGCCGTCCACCACGATGAGCGAACACATGTCGCCCGTCTTGTCCGTCACATTCAGCGTTTTGATGCCGATCCCGCCGCGCCGCTGTATCTTGTATTCCGTCAGCGGTGTCCGCTTGCCGTAGCCGTTTTCGGATATCACCAGCACATCGCCGCCCTCGCGTACGATGTCGATACCCACCACGCTGTCACCCTCGCGCAGCGCCGCTGCCTTCACGCCCATCGCGGTTCGGCCCATGTCGCGCACATCCTCCTCCCGGAACATGATGGACATGCCCTGTGCCGTGCCCAGTATCAGCTCATCCTTGCCGCTGGTTTCCAGCACGCCAATCAGCTCATCCCCTTCCCGAAGGCCAATCGCAATCAAACCGTTCTGGCGGATGTTGCTGAATTCAGACGCCAGCGTCTTCTTGATATAACCGTCCCGCGTGGCAATCACCAGCATCGTGTCACCGCCAAAATCCGTTACCGGGAACACGGCGGATACCTTCTCGCCGCCGTCCAGATTGAGGAGGTTCACGATGGCCGTACCCTTCGCCTGTCGTCCCGTTTCGGGCAGCTCGTAGCACTTACGGCGGTACACGCGCCCCTGATTCGTGAAGAACAGCAGGTTGCTGTGTGTGGACGTCACCATCACGTGTTCCGCAAAATCCTCTTCACGGGCTGTGAGGCCGGTCACGCCCTTGCCGCCGCGCTTCTGCGCGCGATAAGCGTCGGAACGGATGCGCTTGACGTACCCGAAGTGCGTCAGCGTCACCACCATCTCCTCCTCCTGTATCAGCTCATCCAGATCGATGTCGTCGGCGGAGAAAGTGATCTCGGTGCGGCGCGCGTCCGCGTATTTGTCGCGTATCTCGGTCATCTCCTCCTTGATGATGTCCAGCACCATCTGAGGTGTTTCCAATATCTTTTTCAGGTAAGCGATGCGCTCCACCAGCTTCTCATATTCCGCAACGATCTTGTCACGCTCCAGGCCGGTCAGGCGCTGCAACCGCATCTCCAGTATCGCCTGCGCCTGCTTGTCCGAGAGGCTAAAACGTGTCATCAAGCCCTCTCTGGCGGTGGGCACATCGGGCGACTTCTTGATCAGCTCCACAATCTCGTCGATGTTATCGAGTGCGATGATCAGGCCTTCCAGTATGTGCGCCCGCGCTTCCGCCCGTTCCAGATCAAACTTCGTCCGGCGGATGATCACAACCTTCTGGTGCTCCAAGTAGTGATACAGGATCTCTTTTAAGTTGAGCACGCGCGGTTCGCCGTCCACCAGCGCCAGCATAATCACACCAAAAGTATCCTGCATCTGCGTGTGCTTGTACAGCCGGTTCAGTATGACGCTGGCGTTCACATCCTTCTTCAGCTCGATGACGATGCGCATGCCGCTCTTGTCGCTCTCATCGCGTATGTCCGATATCCCTTCGATATTCTTTTCCTGCACAAGCTCGGCAATGCGCATAATCAGCGCAGCCTTATTCACCTGATACGGTATCTCGGTGACGATGATGCGCTGCCGTCCCGCCTTAAACTCGTCGATCTCCGCCTTGGCGCGCGTCACAATCTTGCCGCGTCCTGTGCGGTACGCCTGTGAAATACCCGCCATGCCCATCACAATGCCGCCCGTGGGAAAGTCGGGCCCCTTAATGTGCTGCATCAGGTCGTCCACTGTCGCATCCGGGTCATCGATCAGCTGGATCGCCGCATTGATCGTCTCGCCAAGGTTGTGCGGCGGTATGTTGGTTGCCATGCCCACCGCGATGCCGCCCGTGCCGTTCACCAGCAGATTGGGATACTTGGAGGGCAGCACCGAGGGCTGCATCAGCGTCTCGTCAAAGTTGGGATAAAAATCCACTGTGTCCTTTTCGATGTCGCGCATCAGCTCCATCGCCATGGGCGACATTCTGGCCTCGGTGTAACGCATGGCCGCCGGTGCGTCGCCATCCACGCTGCCGAAGTTGCCGTGACCGGACACCAGCAGGTGCCGTGTGGAGAAATCCTGCGCCAGACGCACCATCGCCAAGTAAACGGACGAATCACCGTGCGGATGGTATTTACCCAGCACGTCGCCCACAATACGCGCGCTTTTTCGGAATGGTTTATCGGGCGTCACTCCCAGCTCGCCCATCGAATGCAGTATGCGCCGGTGCACCGGCTTCAAACCATCGCGCACGTCGGGCAGCGCGCGGTTGATGATGACGGCCATCGCGTACGAGATGAACGATGTCTTCATCTCCTTCTCTATATCGACAGGCATTATCGCCTTTCTGTTCTCATCCAATCCTCTCACCCCTTAAACATCCAGATTCACGACCAGCTTGGCGTTCTGCTCGATAAACTCTCGCCGCGGCTCCACCGCATCGCCCATCAATATCGTGAATATCTCTTCAGCCTCAATCGCGTTCTCCAGCGACACCTGCAGCAGCGTCCGGTTCGCAGGATCCATCGTGGTGTCCCACAGCTGCTCTGGGTTCATCTCACCAAGGCCTTTGTACCGCTGAATCGTTATTCCGTCCTTGCCGATCTCAGCCAGATACTGCTCCAGCGCTTCATCGCTGTATACATACTTTTCCGTCTTGTTTTTGGCAACCTTATATAGCGGCGGCTGCGCGATATATACATGGCCGGATTCGATCAGCTGCCGCATATAGCGGTAGAAGAACGTCAGCAGAAGGATGCGGATATGGCTCCCGTCCACGTCGGCGTCTGTCATGCAGATGATGCGGTTGTAGCGCAGCTTCTCAACGTCGAAGTCCTCACCTATCCCTGCGCCGAAGGCTGTCGCCATCGCGCGTATCTCCGCATTGGCCAGTGCCCGGTCCTGCCGCGTCTTCTCCACGTTCAATATCTTGCCGCGCAGCGGGAGTATTGCCTGAAACCGGCGGTCGCGCCCCTGTTTGGCGCTGCCGCCCGCGCTGTCGCCCTCCACGATGAATATCTCGCACAGGCTGGCGTCACGCTCTGAGCAGTCGGCCAGCTTGCCGGGCAGCGTGGTGCTCTCCAGCACGGACTTGCGCCGGGTCAGCTCGCGCGCTTTTCTTGCGGCCTCCCGCGCGTGCTGAGCCACCAGGCATTTGCCCAAAATCTCGCGCGCCACCGACGGGTTCTCCTCCAGAAAGGCTTTGAGTTCTGAGCCCAGCGCGCAGTCCACCATGGGGCGCACCTCGCTGTTGCCCAGTTTGGTCTTGGTCTGTCCTTCAAACTGAGGTTCGCGTATCTTCACGCTGATGATGGCCGTCAGCCCCTCGCGGATGTCCTCGCCGGACAGGTTTACATCCTTCTCCTTGATCAGGTTGAACCGCCGGGCATAGTCGTTCATCACCCGAGTCAGGCCGGACTTGAAGCCCATCAGATGCGTACCGCCCTCGTGTGTGGGGATGTTGTTAGCAAATGTATAGATGTTTTCGTTATACGAGTCGTTGTATTGCATCGCGATTTCAACGCTGATCGAATCCTTCTCGACGCTGAAGTAAATGGGCTCGGAATGCAGCGTCTGCTTGTTCTTGTTCAGGTATTTGACGAACTCCACAATGCCGCCCGCGAAGCAGTAGTCGGCCTTCTGACCGGTGCACTCGTCAACCAGGCAGATGTTTAAGCCTTTGTTCAAAAAAGCCAGCTCCCGCAGTCGGGTTTTCAGTGTATCGTAACTAAACTCCACCGTTTCGAATATCTCCGGATCGGGCCAGAAGCATACCATTGTACCCGTTTCCCCCGTGTCGCCCACAACCTGTATATCACAATCGGGCGCGCCCCGAAAGAAGCTCATCTCATGCGCATGTCCCTCGCGCTTCACCGTCGCAACGAGACGCTCGGACAGCGCATTGACCACTGACAGACCCACACCGTGCAGACCGCCGGACACCTTATACCCTTCTCCGCCGAATTTTCCGCCTGCATGCAGTATCGTCAGCGCCACCTCCAGCGCAGACTTGCCCGTCTGCTGTTGTATGCCCACGGGTATGCCCCGCCCGTTATCCTCCACGCAAGCGCTGCCGTCCTTGCGCAATGTCACGGTAATCTGGTCGCAGTAGCCCGCCATCGCTTCGTCGATGGAATTATCAACGATCTCGTAGACCAGATGGTGCAGCCCGCGCACATCGGTGGAACCGATATACATGCCCGGCCGCTTGCGCACAGGTTCAAGACCCTCCAGCACCTGAATCTGTGACGCGTCGTAGCAGCTGTTCGCTATGTTGTCTGACATGATTGACTCCTTCTTTTCAAATCTATAAGAAATTTTTAAATTTTTGACCGTTTATACAGTGTGGCAGACGATATCGGGGAATAATAAATAAAGTACTTCTCCAGAAAGCGCGCAACCACCACCGACTTGATGTTGTACTCATCGAGATAGATGTTATGGGCGCTGTCGCCCAGCTTCTTTAAATAGTTATGTGTATCGTCGTTTGTCATCGCCTCTTTGTAGTCGAGTATCATGATGACGTCCTTTAAAGGCACCATCGCATCTTTGCCAATATGCAGCACGTGAATTTTCTCCTTGTCTAAAACAGTTGGTTTATTGTCTACAATATTATATATATTATAGACGAAAAACCCTCAAATTAAAAGAGCAAAGTGTTTATTTGATACAAATCCCCGTGTTTCTTTCAAACAAAACGCACTGGCGCTTGACACGGCATGCACGGGGCCCTGTTTTTCCGAATTTCTTTGTTCATTTATACTCGACCCATTGCCCGTTCGTATTTATTGCGTATTATAATTTATATTCTATCAATATTGTTCGCTTTTCTACTTACGCGCTGTTGCGCAGTTTTTTAAAAACCGCTATACTGAAACATCATAAAGTTTTAATATTTTGCAAGGAGACAGTCATCATGGCGCAGGTCAGACGGATTTATGTGGAAAAAAGAAAAGGGTTCGATATCGCGGCCAAAAAGGCGCTGTCCGACTTCAAAAGCACGCTAGGCAAAACGGGGCTTAGCGATGTCCGCCTGCTCATCCGGTACGACATCGAAGCTCTCAGCGAAGACGTATTTGAAGACGCCGTCGCCGCGGTGTTCTCCGAGCCGGCGGTGGATACCGTATACCGTGATAATTACCCCACAGCCGCGGGCGATATCGCGTTCGCCGTGGAATACCTGCCCGGTCAGTACGACCAGCGCGCGGACAGCGCCGCTCAGTGCACCGAGCTCGCTTGCCGCCAGCGTCCTGCCGTCAAGTGCGCCACTGTTTATATACTCTCCGGTGTGGGCGAAAGCGACGCAGAGGACATCAAAAAATACGTCATCAACCCGGTGGACTCACGCGAAGCCTCTCCTGAGCTGCCCGAAACGCTGGCGGACGCGCTGCCCGAACCGGCTGACGTGCCGACTCTCGCCGGTTTTACCGCGCTGGACAGCGGCGGCCTTCAGTCCTTCCGTTGCGATTATGGCTTGGCGATGAGCAATGAAGATATACTCTTCGTCCAGCGATACTTCCGCGACGACGAGCACCGCGACCCCACACTGGCAGAGCTGCGTGTGATAGACACCTACTGGTCAGATCACTGCCGACACACCACCTTCCTCACCAGACTCACGGACGTTTCCTTCGACGAGTCCGCGCAGGACGCCCAGTTTGTGTATCAAGAATACCTTAAAGCACGCAAGCAATTATATGGCGATCGCGAGAAGGACATCTGCCTGATGGATATCGCGACGCTGTATACCAAGGAAGCCAAACAGGCAGGGCTGCCGGACCTTGATGACTCGGAAGAAATCAACGCCTGCTCCATCCGCCAGAGGGTGAAGGTGGACGGGCATGAACGCGACTACCTCGTGATGTTCAAAAACGAAACGCACAACCATCCGACGGAAATCGAGCCGTTCGGCGGCGCGGCTACTTGCCTTGGCGGCGCGATCCGCGATCCGCTGTCCGGCCGTTCCTACGTCTACCACGCGATGCGCGTCACCGGCAGCGGCGACCCGCGCGAATCCATCGCGGACACGTTGCCGGGCAAGCTGCCGCAGCGCAAGATCTGCCGCGAGGCGGCGCATGGCTATTCGTCCTACGGCAACCAGATCGGCCTCGCCACAGGACTGGTGGACGAGCTCTATCATCCGGGTTATAAGGCCAAGCGCATGGAGATCGGTGCGGTGGTGGGCGCGGCTCCAGCGGAAAACGTTGTCCGCGAAACGCCTCAGCCGGGCGACATCATCCTGCTGCTGGGCGGCGCAACGGGACGCGACGGCTGCGGCGGCGCAACGGGCTCCTCTAAAGCACACGACGTCTCGTCCATCGACACCTGCGGCGCGGAAGTACAGAAGGGTAACCCCTTAACCGAGCGCAAGCTGCAGCGGCTGTTCCGCAACAAGGCGTTCTCCTCGCTTGTGAAGCGCTGCAACGACTTCGGCGCAGGCGGCGTGTGCGTCGCCATCGGCGAGCTGTCGGACGGCGTGCGCGTCAACCTCGACCTCGTCCGCAAGAAATACGAGGGCTTGTCCGGCGTGGAGCTGGCGATATCTGAAAGCCAGGAACGCATGGCCATCGTCATCGACAGGAAGGACCTGTCCACCGTGCTGGCACTGGCGTCAGCAGAAAACCTGCACGCCGCGCATGTGGCGGACGTCACGGACGCAGGCCGCATGGAGCTGAACTGGCGCGGTAAGCCCATCGTCTCCATCCAGCGCGCGTTCCTCAACACCAACGGCGCAACCGCTACGGCTCAGGCGTATGTCTCCGGCCTTGAAACCGCCAGCCTGTTCGACGAACCGTTCACCGGCGGGCTGGCAGAACGGCTGCCTGCCATGCTGGCTGACTTAGGCATTTGCTCCAAAAAAGGTTTGATCGAGATGTTCGATTCCACCATCGGCGCGTCCACCGTCACCATGCCGCTGGGCGGAGCGTCTCAGCTCACGCCCACGCAGGCGATGGCCGCCAAAATTGTGGCGGACGGCGACTGCGACACCGCGTCACTGATGTCCTGGGGGTGCGATCCCTATATGATGCAGATTAACCCGTTCCTCGGCGCGATGTATTCGGTGGTGCTGTCTCTCGCGAAACTGGCCGCATCGGGCGGTGACGTCGGCCGTGCATGGCTCACGCTGCAGGAATACTTCCAGCGCATGACCACTGATGACGTTTGGGGCAAACCGCTCGCCGCGCTGCTCGGCGCGTGGTGGGCGCAGCGCAGCATGAAAACCCCGGCCATCGGCGGCAAGGATTCGATGTCCGGTACGTTTGAGAATATCCACGTTCCGCCCACACTGGTGAGCTTCGCGCTCTGCTGCGAAGACGCGGGGAAAATCATCTCGCCCGAGTTCAAGCGGGCGGGCAGTAAGATCTACCGCATCCGCACGGTATGCCAGCCAAACGGTATCCCCGACTTCGAGGCGCTCAAGCAAGCGTACGCGAAACTTTATTGCTATATCCAGTCTGGCAATATTCACGCCGCATATGCGGTGGAGCGCGGCGGGGTGCTGGCCTCGGTGGCTAAAATGGCGCTGGGCAACGGTATCGGCGCTCAGCTGACAGGCAGCATCGAAGATCTGTCAGGCAAAGCCTACGGCGACATCATTGTGGAGGGCGATAACCTGGGCTTTGAATGCATCGGCAAAACGGGTGGCGATGCTATCACGCTGAACGGCGAATCCGTGGCGCTCTCTGCACTGACGGAAGCTTTCACCGGCACGCTCGCCCGCGTCTATCCCGTAACCGCTCAAGCGGACGGCGAAGCGCCGGACAAGCTGTTTCAAGCGCCAACCGTCCACGTATACTCCGGTAAAAAGGTGCTGCCGCGCGTGGTCATACCGGTGTTTCCGGGCACCAACTGCGAGTTCGATTCCGCAGCGGCGTTCGCGCGGGCGGGCGGTATACCCGATACCATACTTATCCGTAACCTGTCTGCCAGCGACATTGAGGATTCCATCGCATGCCTTGCCGCATCTATCGATAACAGCCAGATCATTATGATCCCCGGCGGCTTCTCGGGCGGTGACGAGCCGGACGGCTCCGGCAAGTTCATCGCCGCCGTGTTCCGCGAAGCGCGCGTTTCTGCGGCCGTCCAATCGCTTCTTAATCGTGACGGCCTGATACTGGGCATCTGCAACGGTTTTCAGGCACTCATCAAGCTGGGCCTCGTGCCTTACGGCGAGATCCGCGACATGCGCAGCGACAGTCCGACGCTCACTTTTAACAGCATCGGCCGTCACGTTTCGCGGCTGGTGCGCACGCGCGTCGCATCGAACGCATCGCCATGGCTCATGCATTGCCAGCCGGGTGATATCCACACCGTCGCCGTCTCCCATGGCGAGGGCCGTTTTGCCGCCACGCTGCCCGAAGCTCAAGGCTTGTTCGATAACGGTCAAGTTGCCACGCAGTACGTGAACGCATCCGGCATGCCCACGATGGGCGACGGCAACCCCAACGGTTCGCTGCTGGCGGTGGAGGGTCTGCTCTCCCCGGACGGCCGCGTTTTCGGCAAGATGGCGCACTCCGAGCGCTTCACCGCCCACACGCTCGTCAACGTCCCCGGCGAAAAGGATCAGAAGATATTTGAAAGCGGCATATCGTACTTTCTGTAAGTTCCGGATAAAGCATGAGGGTATTGCACTCATGCTCCCGCTTAAGGGATGCCTCACTTAAGAATCCCAAATATAAATGTAACCACCGGAGACTTGTTCTTTGGACTTCTTTATAAAAAACGGGATGGCCTGCGCCACCCCGTTTGTCTTTTTAAATCTGACCTGTTCTATTCCTCGTCCGGCTCAATCAGCCCAAGATCCCCGTCGTTGCGCTTATACAGCACGTTGATCTCGTGGGACTTGGCGTTGCGGAACACGAAAAACTGGTGTCCCAGCAGCTCCATCTGCATCTTGGCTTCCTCGATGTCCATCGGCTTGACGATAAACCGCTTCGTCCGGACCACAGTAGGCACCTTCTCCTCGATGAGCTCGGTATGATACTCATAATCCCCGCTGGCAAAAGCGCCCTCGTGCAGCCTTCTTTTGAGCGCCGTGCGGTGCTTGTGAATCTGCTTCTCCAGCTTCTTCAGCACCCCGTCGATCGACGCGTACATATCCCCCGTTGCTTCTTCGCCACGGAGGACGATCCCATCGAAAGGAATGGTCACCTCCACAATATGTCTTGACCTTTGGATCGACATGGTGATATGCGCTTCGGTATCCTCGTTAAAATACCTTTGCAGCTTGGAGACCTTCTTGGTTACGATCTCCTTCAAATAGTCGGACACTTCCATGCCCTTCCCCGCAATGTTAACGCGCATGATCCGCCCCCCTTTCTTTGTGTATTTTTATGCCCCGGAAACCGGAGTCATGCTACAATTATATTACCTCCAAAAGAGCGAGTATAAACAATCGCCGCACTCTTTTGCAGTATTATTCTCCAAACAAATGCACTTTTCCTGCCGGATTTTAATTGGTTACGGATTGTCCACAAATTGTACAAAAGGGATATGAAATGTTTTTGGCATAATAAAAGCCGTGCACCCGGATATCGACACGAAACTACAAGAGGTATGGCGGCAGGTTGCTCAGAGCAGACTGGTCCGAGGCACACGTCCTATACCGCTTACTGCTGCTCCCGTCAGGGCCTGACAGGGTTCACGGCTGTCCGTTGCACGGGGCCCACTCTTCAACGCCCCTTACCGTCTCCATGCCTTACAATTTCGCGCCTCCATCCGGGAATCCAACCCTGCTGTAGCGGATTGCAGGTTCAGGGCACCGCTAGCTCCCCGTCTGGCACGGCAAACTGATTATCTTAATTAAGTTGTCATCATCCGCGGCTATTTATACGAAGTACTTGCGCCGTACGATGCATTCGCTGCGCTCCGGACCCACGCCGATCATGCCGACAGGTGTTTCCGTCTCGCTCTCGATGAATTCGACGTATTCACGTGCGCTCTTCGGAAGATCCTCGAACCTGCGCACATGCGATATATCGTCACTCCAGCCGTCAAATTCCCTGTAAACCGGCTTGGCATTAGCCAGTGCCTCCAGCGACGCCGGATAATCCTTCGTCACCTTGCCGTCGATCTCATATGCCACGCACACCTTCACCTTATCAAAGCCGCCCAGCGTATCCATGCGCGACAGCGCGATAGACGTAATGCCGCTGATGCGCGACGCAAAACCCACGATCACGAGGTCCAGCCAGCCGCAGCGCCGCGGGCGTCCCGTGGTGGCGCCGTATTCATGGCCTTTTTCGCGGATGCGTTCACCCGTTTCATCCAGCAGCTCCGTCACGAACGGGCCCTTGCCCACACGCGTGGTGTACGCCTTCACGACGCCCACGACATCCGTCACCGCGCACGGCGGCAGACCGGTGCCGATGCTGACGCCCCCCGCAATGGGATGGGACGACGTGACATAAGGGTACGTGCCAAAGTCGATGTCCAGCAGCATGCCCTGCGCACCTTCAAACAGCATCTTTTTGCCCTGCTTATGAAAGTCGTGGCATACGCGGACGGTATCACAGATATGCGGCGCCAGTTTTTCCCTGTAAGCCGAGAATTCGTCCAGCATCCTGTCCGCGTTCATCGGCTCGTGTCCGTATATCTTGGTCAGTATCTCATTCTTCTGGGCCAGCACACTGCGCAGCTTACTGCCAAAGCTGTCCGACATCAAATCGCACATCCTAAGGCCCAGCCTTGCGGCTTTGTCGGTGTAGCACGGCCCGATGCCGCGCTTGGTGGTGCCGATCTGCGCTTCGCCCGCATTGTCCTCGCATATGCCGTCCAGCAGCTTGTGATAGGGCATCACCATGTGGGCGCGGTCGGAAACCATCAGACCGTCTGTCAAGCAACCCTTGCTCTTCAGCAGCTCCATCTCCTCGATCAGCGCGCCGGGGTCCACCACCACACCGTTGCCGATGACGCACGGCTTGCCGTCATAGAGCAGACCGGCGGGTATCAGATGCAGCGTGTACGTCACGTCGTCCACAATGATCGTGTGACCTGCATTGTTTCCGCCCTGATAGCGTACGACAACATCGGCCTCGCTAGCCAGAAAATCGACGAAACGTCCCTTTCCCTCGTCTCCCCACTGTGCTCCAAATACGGATATGCCCGGCATTTTTTTCTCCTGCCCATCATCAGATTTAAAAAGCGGGGGCCATTTGCTCCCGCTTTGAGTCCTACGATATATTAACAGAAAAACTGCCGAGCGTCAACCAAATTCATCGCTTGTTTATGGCCCGAATGTAAATTTTTTAGTGCTGTTTAAATTTATTTCAACAGCCGAACACAGCGCGTTTGTCGACCTGATCATATTTACCGAAATCAAAAGTTTCTTCAAACAGCCGTATAGATTCTTTAGCCGCCGCCTTGAAAGCATCGTAGTCCGAAAAGAACTGCATCGAGTCTGGCGCGTAGTCGTAGAAAAAATAGTATATTTCCTTATCCACAACTGGTCTGATGCCCGCAGCCAAGCTGTCGTCATCTACGGTACAGAGGGGTCCCGGCGGAAGCCCTCTCACCTGATATGTGTTGTAGGGGTCGTCTATTTTGATGTCGTCGCTGGTGAGATACGGGCGCTGATACCCCAGCGCGTATTCCGTCGTCGCGCAGCTGCGCAGCTTTCCGCCGTCGTCCAGCCGGTTCAAAAATGCTGCCGCCGCTTCACGCTCGAATTCGCCGCCAATGCACTCCCATTCCACAATGGAAGCCAGCGTTAGCTGTTCAGACATTCCGAGGCTGTTCCTCTCGCCGCAGGCCACGGCCATGCTGTCAAAACGCACCTCCGCCTGCTGGACCCACAGTGCCATGTAATCCGCCAGCGTTTCGTCCGTCACCACGTATTCGCCCGGAACGATGATGCCCTCCATGCGCCGAAAGCCTTTCGTCTCATCATCGATCAGGCGGCTTTGGGCCTGCGACAGCGCATCCTTTACCGCATCCGCCCCCATGCCGAACACGGCGCACAGCTGCGGTATAATATCGCGCTCCAGCGTATCACCGTCCCGCACCCGCACCACGCCCGCCGGTTCCGGCGTCTGCTCCGGTTGTTTCGCTTTTGGAGAAGCGCTCACCTCAGCGGCGGTCTTATCCGTTGGAACGGGTGGAGCTGCCGTTTGTGGCGGCTGAGTCACCACCACGACGGTCACCGGCGCGGCACAGCCCGCCAACAGCAGCGTACAAACGCATATAATCGCCATTCCGGCGCATATTTTTGCATATACAAATGATTTCATGCGTCCATTATAGCATCCGCCGCATGATCGGCACAACAATCGTCAGACCGTTCTCTTCAAGAACCCTTAACGACAGTCCATCCCTATGCCAGATAATAATCGTCGCCTTTTTGCTCCAGCGCCGCTCTGTCCAGCACGATATACCCTCTCTGTGCTTTCTGAAGAATACCCTGACAGCACAGTTTGTCCAGCGTGCGCAGCAGATGGCGGTAGCTCGCGCCCAGCATCTCGGCTACCTCCGTCATCTTCTTGCTGAAACGGCCGCCCTCATTCGTCATCGAAATGTAAGCGCACAGCCGCGCCTCCAGCGAATACAGTATCGTCACCTCACTGTTGCGTGTGCATCGGAACAGCTTGCCCGCCAGCGCAGCGCTTACTCTGCTCATAAAAGCCGCGTTGCTTTTCAGGTATTTCTGATACCGGCGGCGCGGGATGCCAATGCAATAGACATCCGTTATGGCTTGCACGCTCATTTTGGTAATGTCTTCATCCGCCGCAAACTCGGCTTCGCCCAGAATACCGCTTTTCGTGTAAAAGCAGAACAGCAGCGTTTTGCCGTTTGGTGACCCGATAAACACCTTCATCCTGCCTTCCAGCACCAGAAAGATATGGTCACACGCATCCCCCTGTCTGAAAACATACTCATTTCTTCTAAAATGAAACACAGCAAGGCCATCTATACCCATATCCGACAGCCCGTACTCAGCCAATATGCTGTTGTGCTCCGGCGTTATTTTTTCCTTGTTCACAGCAGTCACCTCATCAAAGGTATGACATATGTCATATTTTATCGTCAACCCGCCGTGCTAATATGTTGTCAGGGAGGCATACAAAATGTATCATGCGTTATCTGTTTTGTCCGGCATATTGTTCACGCTGATGATCGCCGTCAACGGGGAGCTCGGCACCACATACGGCGTCTATTCCGCTTCCGTCATCATCCACTTCATCGGCCTCATGCTGATATCCCTGCTGCTGGCCGCCAAGTGCCGCCGTTTTTTCCCGGCGAGGAAACTGCCGATCCATCTATATCTGGGCGGTGCGGTGGGCGTAGGCACAGTGGTGTTCAACAATCTGGCCTTCGGCCGCATCAGCGTGTCCGCCATCCTCGCTTTAAGCCTTCTGGGGCAGACGCTGACATCTCTGGTCATCGACCAGTTCGGCCTGTTCCGAATGCCCCGCCATCCCTTTTCGATCAGAAAGCTACCCGGCTTCATCCTCGTTGTAATCGGAATCGGCTGGATGCTGTGGCCCTTTGATGTGCGCATCGTCGTGCCTGTCGCCCTGTCGCTGCTCACCGGCATTACCATTGCCGTTTCACGCTCCATCAACGCGCGCTTTGCCGGCGAAACAGGCATGCTGCAGAGTACATTCTTCAACTATGCGGTCGGCCTGATAGTCTCTGCTGTCATATTGCTGATTGCGGGCACTGGCGAGCCCCTGCTGACAATGCCTTTTACGCTGTCGCCGCGCGTTTATATCTATACCGGCGGCCTCATGGGCGTGTTTGTCGTGACCTTGCTCAATGCCATCGTTGCAAAAATATCCTCGTTTTACGCAACGCTGCTACTGTTCGCCGGTCAGGTTTTCTCCGGCATCCTGCTCGACGGCATATTGGCCGGTCACTTCTCATTCCTCAACATAGCGGGCGGCATCTTTATTGCTGCGGGACTGGCCGCTTGTATGCTGTCGGACTTTATGGCCCGCCGTCGGGTTTCTTCCGCTTGTATGTTAAGCGGGCAGTCATAACGCCCTTCGTCAAACGCTGCCTGCTGTTTGATATACGGGTCATTTTTCGCATATACGCCATTGGAGTGTTCGAGGTCTCCGATACAAGTGTCAGCCTGCCTCACCGTTGATGATCCTGTCCATCGCATCCTCGATCTCGCTCTTGTCCAGCACACCCATAGCACCATAAACGGGTACGCCCTCAGCGTCAAAGAAAATCTGCGTCGGAAACGCCGAAATATCGAAATCGCTAACCACGGTGGCGTTTTCGTCATACAGCACGACGATGTTCTCATATCCCAGTCCGTTGAACCATTCGGTCAGCACATCGCGGTCCTTTTCGCCTGCGATCTTCGGCACCACCGAGAGCACCGTGAAATCCTTTGCTTCTGCTGCCAGCTCGTCAAGATGCGGCAATGACGCTACGCAGGGCGCGCACCACGATCCCCAGACCTTTAGATAAACCGGCTTCCCCTCATAGTCGGACAGGCGGTGAACATTTCCGTCGATATCCGTCAGATCAAACGCGTAAGGCACTGACTTTGTTTTGGGCTCTTCCCCTCCTGCGCCGTCCGTCGTCGCCTCTCCGGTTTCCTGTACAACTGCCGTTTCCGGCCGTACCATGCCATCCTTCGCGCAACCGGCAAAAACTGCCGCTGCCAGCAGCACGGATAAGATAGCAATTAGCATTTTTCTCATGGAAACACCTATTTTCAGGTTGATGGGTCGGCTATAATTAATCAGATTGTTCGTTATTATAAACGATGTTGCTTCGGTTTTAAGTGCCAAAGTCACCCTGGCACACTTTGTTCTGTACATTGCCCATCATCTTTAGTAAAATGGGGAATATCGACTCATTGGAGGCGCATATGTACTGTATCATATTCAACCCGACTGCCGGAGCCGGACGTTCACTCAAAGCCATGCAGACCGTTTTACAGATACTCAACGAAAAAAACGCGAAATACGAGGTGTTTGAAACACAGTACAAAGAGCATGCCGTCTTGCTCGCACGGGATGCGATCGGCAAAGGCTACGACGGCATTATTTCCGTGGGTGGCGACGGCACGCTGCTGGAGATCGCTGGTGTTCTCCACGGTACCGATGAAACGCTGGGTGTCATCCCCGCGGGCACGGGTAACGATTTCCGCCAGGCCATCGCCGTTCCGAGGGATCCAGCTGAGGCGCTGGATATCATTCTGGCAGGCAAAAAGAGAAAGGTGGATATCGGGCTGTTGGGTGACGACCGGTATTTTCTCAACGTCGCGGGCACCGGCTTTGACGTCGAGGTCATTAAAAACACCGAGAAGGTACGCCGGACATTTACCGGCGGCTTTGCCTACTTCCTGGGTATTTTCCTCTCCGTTTTCGGATACAAGAGCGTCTCAATCGATGTAAAGATAAACGGCGAAACCTATCGGCGGCGCGTGCTGCTCATCGCCATCGCCAACGGTAAATGCTACGGCGGCGGGCTCAACGTCGCACCGCAGGCGGATGTCGCCGACGGTCTGTTCAACGTTATGATCATCAACCACATCCCCAACTGGCGCATACTGCTTGAGCTGCCGAAAATGCAAAAGGGTCAGATAGAAAAAATACCCGGACATGAGCTTTTCACCTGCAGCGAGCTTCACATCAGCAGCGATGCGCCTCTGCGGTTCAATTTGGACGGCGAGATTTCCGGCCAGACCCCTGTCCGCCTGTCAGTCGTACCAAAATCCATTACCGTATTCTGCCCTTGACCGGACCCCCGAGTACGGTTTGATTTTTGCATTCTGCAAACCTATCCTTTTTGTGCTATAATACCGGTATCATCACATTGAGGTGTATGCGTGTATATCCATAACAAGACGAAAAAAAAGGTGTCCCGGAAAGCCCTTGTGTTTTTGATCAGCGTCATTGTCGTTTTGGTTGTGTTGCTAACCGGGCTGATCATGGTGCTCACCAAGGGCAAGCAAATTGAAGATACCCTTGTGCCCATGCCTTTCACCAGCGATTCTGAGTACAGCCAAGTCGGTTCAAACGTTGTTTATCTTAGCGATACGCTGCTCACCAGCGTCGACCCCAGCGGCAAAAGAGTATGGCAATGCAGCCTGTATGCAGCCGGTCTTCGCATTGAAGCAAACGATCATGTGATTGCGGCTATCGGTGACGATGCTATACAGTGCGTGGATGCGACCGGCGCCCAGCTGTTTACGACCCGAATCGACGGCAACATCGAATCCGCTCGGGTGGGCATCAACAAGGTGGCAGTGTATGTCCGGCAGACGCTGGAAAACAATCAGCCGTCTTATATTTTGATATTCGATCTTTCGGGGAATAATCTCTATCAGATCACGGTAACAGATAAATACATACTCGATTATGGTTTTGATACGCAGGGCGATCAGCTGTACGTGCTGGAGCTGGATGCGGCCGGCTCCGTTCCGGTATCGCGCATATCCACGTACAGGCCGGAGACACAGGCCATGACGGGAATCAAGGAGCTTAAAGACCAACTGGTGGATGGTGTTAAGATCATCGGGAAGGACATCTACGCGATGGGCACCCACCGCCTGACTATCTACCCCGCTGCCAATACAGGAAACAGCCGGGATCTGCTCACATACGGTTGGATGGTTAAAGACATCAGCATGGTGGGAGATTCTAAGTTTATCTATGTCCCCAGCAGCGAAGCGCCCTATGACATCGCGCGCATTATTCGGGCTTCGGGCGGCGAGACAAAGATCAATCTGCCGCCGCATGTATCCTGGGTCGTTATGGGTACCGATAAGATTTATTGTTTTGCAAACACGAGTTTTTTCGTTTATACTGGGGATGGCAAATACCTGCGCTCATATGATCTTCCTTTCGAGTCAAGCGAAGTGCTGCGGGCAATGCCAGGATACGTGTTTATTTCGCAGGGCAGCTCTGTATATCTGATGCCGCTGCCTTAACAAGGAAGTGAAAAGGGACTGATGAATTGGGTCGATATTTTTTTCATACTGATCATTGCCATTGCGGTGCTGGAGGGAACCAATCGCGGTTTCCTGCATTCAGCCTTAAGCCTTGGCGCCATTTTTCTTTCCGTGATTTCCGCTTACCTGCTCTATCCGTCCGTTTCGGCTGCTTTCAAAGAGAACAAGACCATCTTCAACTTCCTGCTCTATTATACGGAGGGCGCTGAAAGAATAGCCTCCTTTGAAAACTCCCGGCTGCTTGTGGACAGTCTGTCTTCCTCACAATTACATACCATCGTCTCCACCTCCTCGGTATCCGAGCCTTTCGCCACACTCATCCAACAGAACGTGGAAACCAAAGCTTTCGCGGCCAGTGGTTTGTATGAGGTGGGTGAATACTTCAATATGACAATGGTCAGTGTGGTACTCAATATATTTTCTTTTGCGCTCGTGTTTGTGCTTGCGCGTCTGGTCTACGTGTTTGTGCTCGGCGCGGTGGGCTATACCGTTCAGTTTCCTGAACTCAGGCAATACGACAGGGTATCTGGTGCATTGTTCGGCGGCATACGCGGCATACTCAGCTGTTTTTTGATCGTCATGGTCGTACCCGCTGTGATGCTGTTCGTACCTGTGGAAAAGGTCATCGAGTATTTTCAGAATTCCTCCATCGGTATGTTCTTTTTCAATCACAACTTCTTTCTTCATCTGATCAGAGGCTTCATCTGACGTTTCACGTGAAACATTAGAATGCTGTATCCCCGCCTCACCGGCGGTTTTTTCTACCTTTAAGCCTGCATGTTCTTTTGTCTGTTCCACGGTAAAACAAAGGGCCTGGCTGCTATTTATCCAAACCCTTATATGAAATATTGTTTCACGTGGAACAAAAAAGTTACTTTCCGGACAGAAGAAAATCGTACAGCGATTCCAGTTGGTTAGCGTTATAATAGGTCAGAATGATCTTGCCCTGCTTTAAGTTTCCCGTAATCTGTACGCGCGTACCCAGAGCGGACGTCAGTGCTTTTTCGGCGGATTCTATCTCAGGCGGTGCCGGCTTAGGCTTCTTCTCCGTCTTGGGCAGAGCCTCCGCTTTTTTGACCAGCTCCTCAACAACGCGCACGGACAGCCCTTCCGCAACGATACGGTTGGCGAGCCGGGCCTTGTGTTCGTCTGACTTCAGCGCAACCAGGCATCGCGCGTGTCCGCTGGTCAGCGCTCCGGATATCACCATGGCGCGGATGTTCTCCGGCAGGTTCAGCAGCCGCAAGGTGTTGGCAACAGCGCTGCGGGACTTTCCCAACCGCTCGGATAATTCCTCCTGCGTTAACGCATGCTCCGTCATCAGCAGCTGCATGGCCTGCGCTTCCTCGATCGGATTCAGGTCCTCACGCTGAAGGTTTTCCACCAGCGATACTTCCATCAGCTCAGTATCCGAATACTCCTTCACCACCACCGGTACCGACTTTAAACCGGCTAAACGCGCTGCGCGGTAACGGCGCTCGCCTGCAATGATCGTATAGCGGTTCTGAATACGCCGAACGATGATGGGCTGAACGATACCATACGTTTTAATGGACTGCGCGAGCCCCTCCAACGCTTCGCTGTCAAAGTGTTTTCTGGGCTGACCGGCATTGGGATCTATCTCATTGACATCCACTTCGCGGACGCCGGCTGCGCCTTCCGGTTTGGTCTGAGGCTCTTCGCCGATCAGCGCGCCAAGCCCTTTTCCCAGCCTCTGCTGCTTCATGATACTTTACCCCCGCTAATTACTTCGGCGGCCAGGTCATTATAGCATTTGGTTCCTAGGCACGCTGCATCGTAACGAATGATGGGCAGGCCAAAGCTCGGCGCTTCGCCCAGCCGTACATTGCGCGGTATGACAGTCTTGTAAACCCTGTTTTTAAAGAACTTCTTGACCTCCTCCACCACCTGGGACGACAAGTTTGTGCGGCTGTCGTACATCGTCAGCACGACGCCCTCCACCTCAAGGCTCGGATTCAGATTGGCCTTGACCAGTTTCACCGTGTTGATGAGCTGAGACAAACCCTCCAGCGCGTAGTACTCGCATTGGATGGGTACAAGTATCTTATCCGCCGCGGTCAGCGCGTTGATGGTGATGAGCCCCAGTGACGGCGGGCAGTCCATGAATATAAAATCATAGTCGTCACGGATGTTCCGCAGTGCCGTTTTTAAAATCTGTTCGCGGGCCATGCGGGGAACAAGCTCAACCTCGGCCCCCACCAGATCGATATTGGCGGGAATGACATCCAGCGTATCGATCATTGTACGGCAGATAGCCTGCCGGGGGCTTAAGCCGTTGATCAGTACGTCGTATATGGAATGCTGCAGCTGCGATTTTTCTATACCGATGCCGCTGGTGGTGTTGCCCTGCGGATCCACATCGATCAACAGCACCTTAAGACCCTTTTCGGCGATACACGCGCTCAAATTGACGGCCGTCGTCGTTTTTCCGACGCCGCCTTTCTGGTTGGCAATGGCGATTATCTTGGACATTTAGATATCCATCCCTCCGGTAATATTCGAACCGCTCTCTGCATAACTTCACCAAGAGTGAGCTTAAGACAGACAACAGAGCGGAAACCCCAATAATCAATTATAATGCATAACCCTCACATTTGAAAGATGCTTTTACGATACACCATAACTCATATTACATAAATTGTTCACAATATCGATATTGAAGCCAACAGGGCAATATGATATTATGATGTCGGACAACTGTCCGATAATTGTAATACGTTAGGTGGAATGATGTCGAAAAAGCTCTCAACTCAATTTGAGGATAACCGTTTGAGTATTCTGAAGACCGCTTCGGAGCTCTTTTGCAACCATGGCGTTCATGCCACCAGCATTTCGGACATTGCCAAAACGGTAAAGCTCTCCAAGGGGACTGTATCTTACTACTATCCCTCCAAGGATCATCTGATCTACGAGGTCACGGAGTTCCATCTCTCTGAGGTGACGGACAGCCTGTTTTCTTGGATCGACGAAGTATCACCCGGAATGGCGCTGAATGACGCGCTGGGGCGGTTGTTTTCGTTGGTATTCAATACCACGGATAAATGCCGGCTGCACATCTGCCTGCTGTCCGATGCGATACTCGGCAATGAGGCGATCCGCAAGATGCTGGGCGACCGAATGTCCAAATGGCGTACAATGGCGGAAGCGGGTCTGCTCAAAATCGGATGCACATCCTACCGTTTGGTGACTGACGCCTTTTTCGTTTCGCTGGACAGCGTGATACTGCGCCGCGCAATGGGTTCCGATATCAGTGAACGGGAAATCTGCACACATATCGCCGATAATGTTTAAAATCTGCTTAAATGAATATATTTATATCTGGAAAGGAAGGAGACCATGCTGAAAAAAATACTTTTAGTGGGAGATTCACTGTCCAAGGGCGTCATTCTGGATGAAGAAAAGAAAAAGTATACGCTTCTCAAAGACTGCTTTTTCTCATTGCTTTCCGAATCTGTCAACGCCGAGATGATCAACGCATCCAAATTCGGCTCGACGGTGGTTCAGGGGCAAAAGCAGCTGCAAACCAAGATGGAAAAATACGATCCGGATATCGTGGTCATTGAATTTGGCGGCAACGACTGCGATTTCCGCTGGGACGATATAGCCAGCGACCCGATGCGGGATCATATCCCCAACACACCGCTGGAAGTGTTTGAAAGCAGCATCAACCAGATGCTGGACTATGTTCAGGCCAACGGTAAAACGCCGGTGCTGACGACGCTGCCGCCCATCTACGCGGACAGCTACTTTAAGTGGTTCACCAACTGCGACCGAGAAAAGGGCCTCAAAATACTCAAATGGCTCAAGGATGTCTGGCATATCTATTGGTGGCAGGAACGCTATTCCAACTGTATTCAGTACATTTCACGCATGCGAGACATAGCTTGCATCGATATCCGACGTGCTTTTCTTAAAGGGCTCGATTTTGCAAACCTGATCTGTTCGGACGGCATCCATCCCAATAAGGAGGGTCACCGTCTGATATTTGAGACGGTGATGGGCTTTATCAGAGAGAATGCATCCTACCTGCTGCCCTCGCACTCTTAGAAAAATAATGTTCCCGGTACGGCGCTGTCATGCTGTGCCGGAAATTCGCAAAAATTTCATGTGCCGCTGCGCCTATCTATGATATAATTTTCGGCATGAAGCTTAATAAGACTCAAATCATATGGGGCATCGTTTTACTGCTGATCATCACGGCGGCGGCCGTCCTTTACTTTGTCGGTAAAAACAACGGCTGGTTTGTCGTGTTTGAAAGCCGTGAAACCATGAAGGCTTACATCAGCTCCTTCAACGGCTGGGCACCGGTGGTATATTTTGCGCTTCAGTTTATGCAGGTGATCATCTCGCCGATTCCCGGCAACCTGACCACGCTGATGGGAGGCCTGTTATTTGGCTTCTGGCAGGGCTTTCTGATTTCGCTGCTTGCCGTTGTGCTGGGTTCGCTGTGCGCATTTTTGCTCGGTAAAGCCTTTGGCCGTCCGCTCGTGGAGCGCATACTGGGGAAGAAGGTGGTGGACAAGTATTTTGGCACCGTTTCCTCCCGCCAGCTCATCGTGCTGATACTGCTCTTTCTGCTGCCCGTTTTTCCGGATGATATGCTGTGTCTGATCGCCGGCATCACCGCAATGCGCTTCCGTACGTTTGCTCTGGTAATGGTGCTGACGCGCCCCTGGGGGTTGTTGGTATCCGCGCTGCTGGGCGCCGGGATGATATCCGTATCCATCCCGCTTTGGGTTTGGATCGTCGGAGGCGCGGTCTGTGTGGCACTGCTCTTTTTTGCAATCAAATACGCTCCCCAGATTGAGGAGCGCGTTCATGTTTTAATCAACAAGCTGACTCACAGAAAAGACAGCGTTAATTGACGGTGTTCGTCTTTACCGGCAGCACCAGATAAAGATAGCTGTCACCCTTGAGGGGATGGATGACACACGGGCTGATGTTGGTGTTGAAGTCCATCACGATCTCATTATCATCCACTTCTTTCAGAACATCAAGCAGATACCGTGCGTTGAATGCGATATCAAGGTTTTTTCCCGTCAGGCTGATGCCCACCTGTTCCCGCACCTTGCCCACCTCGGAATCCGACGTGATCGTGAGCATATCCTTCTCAATCTTCAGATTAACCAGGTTTGTTTTGGACTGCCGGGCGAGTATGCTGGCACGCTCTAAGCTGCTGAGCAGCGAATGTCTGGCGATGATTATCCTTGAGGCATGGTCGGACGGCAGTATGCTTTTGTATTTAACATAGTCGCCCTGCAGCACGCGCGTCACAATCTCGACGCTGCCGCACATCACACTGATCATATTCTCCGAAACGTAAATACTGACGGAGGTTTCGTCGTCTGGAATGATGTGAGCCACCTCACGCATCGATTTTGCCGGTACCACCACGTCCTTGACGCTGATCTCCACCGGAATGTTTTCTTTTCTGATCGCAAGCCGGTATCCATCCAGCGCCACCATCTTGAACTGGCCACTCTCGTATTCGAGCAGTATGCCGGTGAGTATCGGCTTGTCTTCACTGACCGAAGTGGCAAATACAGTCTGGCTGACCATGGAGACCAGTTGGCGGGAAAGCAGCAGGATCGTCCTTGATCTGTCGTATTCCGGAAATGCCGGGTACTGCTCGGCACTCATGTAGCAAAGCGTGGTGCGCGAGGGGCCGCATTCCATCACCACGTTGTTGCCGTCCGTATAGAGCATAATCTCGCATTCGTCAAACTTGGAGAGCAGCTCGTTGAATATACGGGCGGTGAGCACCACCTCACCCGGTTCCAGTACATTGGCTTCCTGTGTGCATTTGATGGAAAGCGTTCCGTCACTGCCGTACAGCGTTAGTATGTCATCCTTTGCCTGTATTCTTATTCCTTCGAGCAGATAAACGGGTGATTTTATCGGCACTGCTTTGATGACTGTGTTCACGCTTTTTTGCAGTTCGCTTTTGTTACAAAGTATCCTCATTTCTTCGCTCCTTAGATATGTTGCGCCTTAAGAGGCGGTAATTCCAGTTAATTAGATAGTATCAGTCGCAGTAGTACATGTTGATAATGTGGAAAACGTCATTTTTTGCGGCTATTAAGCGATTATTGTCTGGGACAAGCTTTGCCTCAACGGAGGGCCGCATGCGAAGATGCTGTTGGTACAGGTGGGACAAGCTGTAGGCTGTCACAAAACAGCGAAAAAAGTATCAACAGCTTATCCACTTAATCCTTCAGCTTTGCAATGAAATCATCCACAAGTATTTTTGTCTCAAAGTTGGATGCAATCTCCTTCTCGATCTTTTCGTATGCGTGCTTGACTGTCGTATGGTCGCTCTTGCCGTAAAACTCGGCTATGGCTTTGTACGACATATCCATCAGCCGCCGGGTCAGATACATCGCGACCTGCCGCGGATAGGCCACACTCTGGTTTTTCTTGCTGCTTGAAATCTCTTCCTCGGATAACTCGTAGTATTCACAGATGGTCTGCAGTATCTGCTTGGGTGTGATGCGCCGTGTGGTGGTGGATGTTAAAAAGTCGCGTATGGCGATCTCGGCCTCCATCACGTTGGGAGAGCGGCCGTTGAGCGCTGTGTACGCAATAATTTTCTTCAAAGCGCCCTCCAAAGAGCGGATATTGGAAGACACCTTGGTGGCGATGAGATCCAGTATTTCGTGGCTGATGTCGCATTTGAGGCCGTTCTTGGCAGTGATGTCCTTGGCCTTCTTCATGAGTATGGCGAGCTTGGTTTCGTAGTTGGGCGGCTGAATGTCGGCAATCAGCCCGCCTTCGAAACGCGACTGAAGGCGCTCTTCCAGCTTGGAAATCTCCTTGGGAGGCTTGTCCGACGACAGTATGATCTGCTTGTTGTTCTCATAAAGGTCGTTGAAGGTGTGGAAAAATTCCTCCTGTGTGCTCTCCTTGCCCGCGATGAATTGGATATCGTCAATGAGCAGCACGTCCGCCTTGCGATAGCGCTTTCGGAAATCCTCCGTTTTGGAGGTGCGGATGGCGGTGATGAGGTCGTTCAGAAAGGGTTCGCTCTTGACGAACATAACGGTGGCTACCGGATCCTGATCCGTGATGTAATTGGCGATGGCTTGCATCAGATGCGTTTTACCAAGGCCGGTTTTTCCGTATATGAACAATGGGTTGTAGGTATGGCCGGGGTTCTCGGCGACGGCGACGGCTGCGGCGTGCGCGAATTCGTTGGAGCTGCCCACCACGAACGTATCGAATGTATAGGCGGGGTTGAGCATGGAACGCGCGCTGCTCTGGCTTTCGCTGACACTGGGCGCCGGCTGCCGGAATTTTGCTGCTTCTTCGCTGTCAATAAAATGCACGCTGACATTCTCGTTGTAGTCCAGCAAGTCCGCCGTGATGGTCATGGCGTTGACGATCAGGTTACTGTAGCTCTTTTCCACCAGTTCCTTGTGAACCGGGTTGAGCGTTTGAAAATAGAAGTCAGAGTTGACTCTTTTGACTGGTGAGAGTGTTTTTATCCACGTATCGTAGCGGACACTGGCCAGCTCCTGCTTAAGTATTTCTAACGATTTTTCCCAGATTGATAAAAATGTGTCCACTCCACGCACCTCTATAGAAAAAAAAAGATAATAACGTACGCAATACGCACGAAACCACTGTAACCCGCTACATGATCCACCGACTTATCCACATTATGTGGATAATATGAGCGTTTCTTACGTATTCTATATTCTATCACAAACCGCAAAGAGGCTCAAGCGCAAGGATCAAAAAAAGAAAAAATGTCAGGTTCACCCTGTATGTGACATCCAGAAGCAGGTCTGTTTGCTAAAAAACGCGGCGGGCAACACAGAAGCGGGACGCGTAAAAACCGGACAGGCGGCTGAGTCTGACGCATCCGGCGCTGGAGCTGGCATGGATGAACTGATCATCACCCATGTATATGCCGGTATGACTGACTTTTTCACTGCTGCCGGTCTTAAAAAAAATCAGATCTCCGGGCAAGAGCGCGTTGACATCCGAAATACGGATCCATTTGTCAACCTTGGACAGGCCGGCAGCGCTCTGACTCGGCGCGGCGACGTCCATATACCTCAGTACATAGCGGACAAACCCCGAAGCGTCAAAGGCGCCCGGACCTTCCGCCTGATAGACGTATTCCTTGCCCGTGAGCGCGTTTGCGAACTTGAGCATTTTATCCACCGGCGCGTCCGCCGATGCGGATGAACCCGCGCCGGACACCCGGGTTATGTTGTCCCACCGGGGTGCGAGCTTTGAATAGAGCAGGGCGCGCGTATTCTTTCCGGCCAGTGCGTCAGATGATAGGCCGCTTTGTGCCTGAAACTCAAGGAGCGCCTTTTGTGTGACCATTCCGAAATATCCGGAGATCGTCCCCTTGAAATATCCCAGCTCGTAAAGACGCCGCTGCAGCGCTTTTATATCCTCGCCGCGGTCTCCCGGATACAGGCAAAAGAAGCGCGCCTCGCCGGATGTGAGCAAAGAAAGCGTCTCAGCACCCGCGATGCCGTCAGCAGTTAAGCCGTTGGTGCGCTGAAAGCGTTCCACCGCCCGTTTGGTGACCGGGCCATAATAGCCGGTGAAGCTGGCGTATTCATAGTAGCCCAGTTCAGAAAGGCGCTGCTGAAGCGCAGCCACAGCGCTGCCCTTGTCTCCAGGGCAGCAGGCATCGGCAACTGTGACGCTGCTTCCGGGCCGGTCGGACGGCAATGAAAAATGGCTCCCCATGATGGAAAGAAGGGTTTGCTGGCCGGCTTTGCCGTCCGCCTTTAAATCGTGGTCTTCTTGGTATTCGATGACGGCCTGCTGTGTAACGGTGCCGAAATAACCCGTGGGCTTGCCGGAAAGATATCCGAGGTCGCAGAGCCGTTCCTGCAGCTGCGTGACATATTCGTCCTGATCGCCGATTTTGAGTGTACCGCTGTCGCCTGAAGCCTGTGCCGCGCCGGGAAAGAGATTCAGCATCAGCACCGATACCAGCAACAACACCGCCAGTTTTTTTACCATTTGCGCCCCATTATGTCGTATATGATTCCATTATAATGACGGGCGCAGAGGAGCACAATTTGCGTATGGGCGCTGCAGAAGCGAAAATGGACAGAATTATTGATATTATTACGATTTTTTTACGTTTTTATTAACAACCGTCTTATTTCGACGATATCTCGTGAAGAAAAGGTGATATAAACATCAATCCCGCATCGTTTGCCCCGAATAATCGCGGTTTATAACAATGGTTATGCACACTGTCCACAAGTTATACACATGATCCGCCGCTCAGTATCAAAACCGGTTTTTGAGCGCTGTGCGATATGGAAATACAGCGCGGCAGGGTGCGAATGACTTCCTCCAGCTTATCCTCGCTGCCGGCGTGTATCTCGAAAAGCGTGTCGCCTTTGGCCACATTGTCGCCGATGCGCTTTTTGACGATGAATCCCACGGCGGGGTCAATCACGTCGTCTTTCGTGACGCGCCCGGCGCCAAGCGCTCCCGCCGCTTCACCCACGGCACGGCAGTCCATGCTGCTGATCACGCCGTTCGTATGGGCTGTTAGCATGTGGATGATGCGGGCGCGCGGCATCAGAGACGTGTCGCGTACCACACGAGCGTCGCCGCCCTGCGCCGCGATGATCTCGCCCAGCTTGGTGAGAGCGCGGCCGTTGCGCAGCGCGTCTTCCAGCATGGATTGCGCCGCCGCTTCATTTGGCGCGATATCTCCCAGACACAGCAGCTTTTTGGCCAGCGCCATCGAGACGCTAAGCAGATCTCCGTCCGAACGGCCCGAGAGCACGTCGATGGCTTCGATGACCTCCAGCGAATTGCCCACTGCGCACCCGAGCGGCTGGCTCATATCGCTGATGATGGCAGAGATTTTGCGGCCTGCGCTCTGGCCAATGGATACCATCGCCTTGGCGAGCGCACGCGCGTCGTCCGGATCCGTCATGAACGCGCCGCTGCCCGTTTTGACATCCAGCACGATCACGTCCGCATCCGAGGCCAGCTTTTTGCTCATGATGCTGCTGGCGATCAGCGGGATGCTTTCCACGGTGGCGGTAACGTCGCGCAATGCGTACAGCATCTTGTCCGCCGGACACAGGCTCATCGTCTGCCCCATCACCGCGCCGCCGATGCCGCGCACCTGCTCCATAAAGCGCTCCATAGAGAGCGCGACGGTGACGCCGGGGATGGATTCCAGCTTATCCAGTGTGCCGCCGGTGTGCCCCAGGCCGCGGCCCGACATCTTGGCGACCTTGAGCCCGCACGCGCAGACCAGCGGTACGACGATCAGGGTGGTGGTGTCTGCGACGCCGCCGGTAGAGTGCTTGTCGGCCACCGTTCCCAAGGATGACAGGTCGGCCTTGTCGCCTGAGTCCGTCATCGCCTGTGTGAGCTGCGCCGTTTCCTCGTCGTCCAAACCGCGGATGAACATCGCCATCAGCAGCGCGGACGCCTGATAGTCCGGCACCGAGCCCGCGACATAGCCGCGGATGAAGAAGCCGATCTCTTCGGCGGAGAGCTTGCCGCCGTCCCGTTTCTTCGCAATGATATGATACATGTTCATGGTGATCCCATCCTTTTAAATATCTATTATCCCACTAGTCCTGACGTTTATCAGACGTATCGTACTGCTCTTTGAGCAGGCCGTAATAGAGCACATCATGCACGACACCCATGCATTCGTGGTGCTGCAGCAGGCAGCCTTCCTGCAGAAAGCCATTTTTATCCAAAACACGCCGGGACGAGGCATTGACGGCATAGCAGCGGGAGAACACGCGGCGCACGCCCAGCACGCCGAACGCATATGCGACGGCCATGGATACGGCTTGCGTGGCATAGCCCTTGTTCCAGTACGGCTCCCCCAGCCAGTAGCCCAGCTCTGCACGGTTATGGTCCTCTTCGAGCACCAAGCCGATGACGCCGATCAGCTTATTGCCGGCGCAAATCTTGAATACGTGTTCGCAATCGTGACTTTCCACGTAGTCGAACCACTGCTGCGCGTGGGCTTGCGTATACGGGTGCGGCAGGTTGTTTGTCATCGCGGCGATGGCAAAGTTGTTGGCCAGCTTCGCGATGATGGGCAGATCTTCTTCGCCGATGCAGCATAAGCTGATGTTCATGGTTAGTATGGAACCTCGCTGATATAGTCTTGTATTATTCTAACATATTTGCGGCAGGAGGAACAGACGCGCAAACTTTTTCACAGACGGTGAAAGAAGAACCAGTTGTAAAGCCCCTGGGTGTGTGATAAAGTGAAGGAACATATGATTGTGAAAATAATATCAGCGTCTGTCTGAGGAGGCGCTGTATTAATAAGGAGTTTATAAATGGCCAGGTTTACCATTCCGCGGGACATATTTTTCGGCAAGGGCAGCATGAGAGAACTCAAACAGCTCAAAGGCTACAAGCGCGCGTTCATCGTGACGGGCGGCGTGATTCCCAAGCTGGGGCTGCTGGACAAGCTGGCGGACATTTTGAGGGAGTGCGGCATGGAGATCGCGTCGTTCATCGATGTGGAGCCTGACCCTTCGGTGGAGACGGTGATGCGCGGCAAGGAACGCATGCTGGAGTTTAACCCCGATATCATTGTGGCGATCGGCGGCGGCAGCGCGATTGACGCGGCCAAGGCGATGTACGTGTTCTACGAGCACCCGCAGCTGACGTTTGAGGACATCAAGGAGCCGGACTCGGTTCCGCGGCTGCGCAGCAAGGCGATTTTCGTGGCGATACCGTCCACCAGCGGCACGGCCAGCGAGGTGACCTCGTTTGCGGTGATCACCGACACCAGAACCAAAGTGAAATACCCCATCGCCGACCATGACTTAACGCCCGACATCGCTATCCTTGACAGTGAGATTACCGCGACGATGCCGCCCGTGCTGGTGGCGCACACGGGCCTTGACGCGCTGACGCACGCGGTGGAGGCGTATGTGGCGAAAAGCCGATCCAGCTTCACCAACCCGCTGGCGATTCATTCCATCGCGATGATATACGGATACCTCAAGGAGTCTTTCGACGGCGACATCGACGCGCGCGGCGAGATGCATATTGCACAGTGCATCGCGGGCATGGCGTTCACCAATGCGCAGCTGGGCATCACGCATTCGCTGGCGCACAAGACGGGCGGGCCGTTCAATCTGCCGCACGGGCTGTGCAATGCGATACTGATGCCGTACATCATCCGCTACAACGAGAAGGATTACATGGCATCGCGCCACTACGCCAACATTGCGCGGCGTCTGGGGCTGCCGGGGCTGACCGAGAAGATTCTGGTCAATTCGCTGATCGAGGGCATACAGAGCCTGACGCGGTCGCTGGACGTGCCGCTGACGTTTGAGGCGGCGGGTGTGCGCGAGTTTCTGTTCAACATGGAGAAGCGCGCCATTGCCGAGCAGGCGTTCCTTGACCCGTGCACGCTGTTCAACCCGCGCTCGACTTCTGTGGACGATTTGGAACGGATTTTAGAATGTGCTTTCTATGGGAAGCCGGTGACGTTATGATTTTTTAGGCTATAAGACCGTGGAGGCGCTGCCTCCACACCACCGCCCAAGGGATTAATCCCTTGGGGAACCCGTCCGGGAAATGCTATCGCATTTCCCAATTAGTCTTTAGTGATTCAATTGTGAGCAAGATCATAAATGTCATGAGCTGAAGTTATCTGTGTTGCATTTTAAAAATATATGGGTTTGACAATGAATAGAAGAGATTCAGATTCGTTTAATATGGAATTATTGCTTGCTGCTAAAAAGCATGGTGTTAGGGTAGACAAAGATACTATTGTTTATAGACGGAAAAGATATATTGGCATTATTGGAACGCTTCTTATTATACTTGCTACTATTTCATTTTTTCTTGAAAATATAGTAGGCGTTATTATATCAGTTCTATTGCTTGGAACGCCAGGGTTACTCTTTCTCCTCTCTTATTTTTTCGCGAAAGTGTGTATGAATGATAAAGAAATAGTTTATCGAAATTTGTTTGGTTATAAAACACATATTCTCTGGAAAGAAGCTAAACGAGAATCGAACAGGTATAATTGGATTGTGTATAGCAAGGATAAAAGAATAAGAATTGGTTATGGTTTTGCGGGTTTTGAAAGCATGAATAGGGTCATTGAGGATAAAAGGGAAAATGCTAAGTTGACGCAGTAATTGAGCGTATATGCTTTCAGCACCCAAATCTTGAGGAGACAATTATATACGGAAAATGCCGACAGGCATTTTCCTGATGGGTTTCTCAAGGGGCGAGCCCCTTGAGCGGGAGTTTGAGGGCAGCGCCCTCAAGGTCTTGTTCCTTTATCGTTTTCGTTACCGCGAGGTTGCGGGAAAAAGAGCACAAGAGTATAATGGCGGTACAAAGATCGCGGAGGGAAGATATGGAGTTCACGAAAATGCACGGTCTGGGCAACGACTTTCTGGTGTTCGAGGACGACGGGACGAATAGAGACTGGAACGCAATCGCGAAGAAGGTGTGCCAAAGACGGCTGAGCGTGGGCGGCGACGGGATCATGATCGTGCTGCCTTCGACAGAGGCGGATGTAAGGATGCGGATTGTCAACGCGGACGGCAGCGAAGCGGAGATGTGCGGCAACGGGATTCGGTGTTTTGCCAAGTACGTGTATGAACGCGGCATCGTGAACAAGGAAGACATGACGGTGGAAACGCTGGCGGGCATCATCAGGCCGAAGCTCGTCGTGGAAAGCGGCAGGGTTGTGGACGTGTGCGTGGACATGGGCAAACCCAAGTTCGACCGCGAGAATATACCGATGCAGGGCGAAGGCGATGCGGAGGAAGAGATTGAGGCGGCGGGAAGAACGGTTAAAGTGTCGTCGATGCTGATGGGCGTGCCGCATACGATGGTGCTGGTGGACCACATCGAAGCGGTGGACGCAAGCGTGC
>JAEZHF010000087.1 GCA_023416745.1 Bacillota bacterium | reverse complement strand
GGATAGACGGAGCGGTGCTTGACTTGGGGGTCTCATCGTTCCAGCTGGACCAATGTAACAGGGGGTTTTCATATAACCTGGATTCAAGGCTTGATATGCGCATGAACATAAAAGATAAAACATGCGCCGCGGATGTGGTAGGGAAATATTCGCAGCAGGACCTTGAACGGATACTACGGGATTACGGTGAGGAAAGATGGGCCGCGCGGATTGCTGAGTTCATTGTGAGGGAACGCGGCGAGCGGCCCATTGAAACCACCGGCCACCTCGTAGAGGTTATCAAAAAGGCGGTTCCGCGCGGCGCACGCCAGGACGGGCCGCATCCCGCACGGCGAAGCTTTCAGGCGCTTCGCATCGAAGTTAACGGCGAGCTGGATGCCGTTCGGACAGCATTAGCGGATTTTGCCGCCGTGCTGAACAAGGGCGGGCGGCTCGCCGTCATTACATTTCACTCGCTGGAGGACCGTATTGTCAAGCAGGAGTTCAAACGCCTGGCAAACCCCTGCGAGTGTCCGTCAGAATTTCCGGTATGCATATGCGGCAAAAAGCCGCAGGGCAAAGTCATCACAAGAAAACCGGTGCTGCCGCAGGATGAAGAAATAGCAGAAAACAACCGGTCAAGAAGCGCGAAGCTTCGCGTGTTTGAAGCGTTTTAGCAGGGGTTAAGCGGATGCAGTCAGCTCTCAAAAAAACAAATGAATTTACCGTCACCAGGCCGTCCGCAAAACGAACTGTCAAGATGGACGGCAACGTTGCATATATTAGTAGCGATCATGTGAGGAAAAACAAGCCTGTCGCGGATGCTCAGCCAGCGTCCAAAGCGGCGGCGAAAACGGTTGCCAAACCAGCGGCTAAAAATGCCGCAAAAAATGCCGAGAAATCTGCGCCCCGGGCGGGGATCGTGTCCACACTCATCGTGCTGTTCATTGCCTTTAGCGCGCTGGCGGTTCTGGTATCGCGCTATGCCATTGCATGCTCCGTTGGATCCCAGAACAACGCGCTGAAAAAGGACATCACCGCGGCGCAGGCCCGTATGGACGAACTGGAGCTGAAGATCGAGCTGGATGACGATCTGCAGTATGTGCAGGATACGGCGCAGAAAGAGATGGATATGACGTATCCGGCTCCGGAACAGATAAAACACGTTGATTTGAGCAGCTAAATGGCAGGAAGGCAACCGGTTAAGGGGGTTCGGAAGGAGCGTGGCGGCGTGCCATTGCCTACCCTCAAAGCGAAAAAGAGGCTGCTGGTCCTGATGACGGCAGTTGTTGTGCTTTTTCTGGGGATCGCTGTGAAGATGGCCATCATCGTCTTTGCACAGGGCGAGTTTCTTCAGGAGAAAGCGCTGATTCAGCAGACGCGGGACCTCGTGGTATCCGCCAAGCGCGGAAACATTGTGGACCGCAACGGCAACGTGCTGGCCCAGAGCGCCAACGCGGATACGGTGGTGCTGCGGCCTTCTGAGGTTGTGAAAGGCAACGTGGATGCCATCGTCGGCGTGCTGTCCGAGACACTGGGCATCGACGAGGAAACGGTGAGGTCCAAAGCCACCGATTTGAAGAAATCCGAGGTGTGGCTGGCAAGGCAGATCGACGACGACGTGGCCGATGAGCTGCGCGAGCTCAATCTGCCGGGCGTATACTTCACAGTGGACGTAAAGCGCTATTATCCGAACGGTCCGTTTCTGACTCAGACGCTGGGGTTCACCTCGGTGGACGGCGCGGGGCAGGAAGGGCTTGAGGCTTACTACGACAAGTATCTGTCCGGCCAGAGCGGCAAGATCGTCTCTGAAGCGGACAACAAGGGACGCGAAATACCGCTGGGCGAGAAACAGTACATCGCGCCGGTGGACGGCTATAACCTGGTGCTGACGGTGGATGAGGTGATCCAGAGCTTTCTGGAAAAGGCGCTCGAGGAGGCTTACGTCCAACAGAACGCCATCGGTGTGTCCGGCATCGTGATGGACCCGATGACAGGCGACATACTCGCGCTGGGCAGCTATCCGGACTATGACCTGAACAGCCCGCCGCGTGACGACATACCGACGCTGATGGAACTGACGCGCAACAAGGTGGTCACCGATGTGTATGAGCCGGGCTCCACATTCAAGGCGGTGACGTGCGCATCGGCGCTGGACAGCAGTGCGATAACCACAAGCGAGACGTTCGACTGTGCGGGAACGCTCGCGGTGGACGGACAGCCCATCAAGTGCTGGCGCTTTCCGCGCTCGCACGGGCACCAGGATCTGTATGAAGCGGTGCAGAACTCGTGCAACGTGGCGTTTATGAAGATGGGCCTCGCGATGGGCACCGAAACGTTCTACGACTATATCTACAAGTTCGGCTTCGGCCAGCAGACCGGCATCGACTTCCCCTCCGACCAGGGCGGTATCGTCATGGGGGAGAAGTACGTGAGAAACAGTGACCTCGCCCGCATTGCGTTCGGGCAATCTATAGCCGTGACACCACTGCAGCTGATCTCCTCATTCAGCGCAGTGGTGAACGGCGGTTTTTTATATCAGCCGTCGCTTGTCAAGGGTTTGACGGACAGTGACGGTAACTATATAGAACAGTTTGAACCCGAGGTGATCTCTCAGCCCATCAGCGCTGAGACGTCCGCCACCATGCGCAGCATACTGGAGAGCGTGGTGGAAAAGGGCAGCGGCAAGCACTGCTACATCCCCGGTTACCGCATCGGCGGCAAGACGGGTACAGCGCAGAAGTATGACGAGAACCACCAGGTGATGACCGGAAAGCACATCGCTTCCTTTATCGCGTTCGCACCGGCGGACAATCCGCAGATTGCGGTGCTGTTCATCGTTGATGAACCCAATGTGGCTGTGGACTTCGGCAGCGTGGTGGCCGCGCCCTACGTGAGGAACATACTGCAGGAATCGCTGCAGTACATGGGCATATCGCCCGACTTTGGCGAAGCGCAGGCTCCCGTAGAGGTGGAGGTGCCGGATCTGTCCGGTATGACGGACGCGGAAGCCATCGACGCGCTGGCTGATCTGGGATTGGATTATCTCGCGGACGGTACGGGCAATGTGGACAGTCAGCTGCCCGCGCCTGGTGAACCGGTGTTTAAAGGCACGTCCGTGCTGCTCTATATGACAACGAAGAATACGCACGAAGATCTGGCGGATATGGTTGTCGTGCCTGATCTGTCAGGGATGACGGTAATGGCGGCGGCACAGGCGCTGGACGCGTGCGGCCTGGAGCTAAGTATACAGGGCGACGGTGAGGGCAAGGCGTCGTATCAAAGCCCGGCAGCCGGAACAGCAGTCGCGCCGGGCAGCATGGTGATGGTGGAATTCACCTCATCGGGCGGCTAGCTTTACCGCATTCATTTTCTGCGTTACATTCCTTTCGAGTTATGATATAATCCACAAAGAATTGCTTTGTCTGGAGGTATACGATTGAAAATAGCGGACTTGTGCAGCGACGGCATGCAAGTCTTTGGCGATGATCAGATAGAAATATCGAGCGTGACATATGATTCAAGACAGGTGTGCCCCGGCGCGCTCTTTTTCTGCATCAGCGGCTTTAAGACGGACGGACACAATTATGCGCAGAGCGCTGCGGAAAAAGGCGCAGCCGCGCTGGTGGTAACGCGGCGGCTGGAGCTTGACATCACACAGATACTGGTGGAGGACGACCGGCAGGCGATGGCGCTCATTTCCCGGGCATTTTACGGCAAGCCTGATGAAACACTCCGCATGATCGGCATCACAGGCACCAACGGCAAGACCACCACCACGTATATGATCAAGTCAGTGCTGGAGAACGCAGGCAAAAAGACAGGGCTCATCGGCACCATCGTCAATATGATTGGTTCCGTAACGCTGCACACCGAGCGCACGACACCCGAATCGCCCGACCTGTTCGCACTGCTGCGGCGGATGGCGGACGAGGGCTGCGACAGCGTGGTGATGGAGGTCTCGTCCCACTCGCTTGAGCTGGGCCGCGTGACAGGCATACAGTTCGACGTCGCGGTATTCACCAACCTGACGCAGGATCATCTGGACTTTCACCAGACTTTTGAGAATTATCTGAACGCGAAAAAGAAGCTTTTCCTGTCCGCCAAAAGCGCAGCCATGAATCTGGACGACCCGTCGTCGGGGCGCATCATGGAGGGCATTGATACCGATTGGCGTACGTATGGCATCAAAGAGCAGGCGGACGTATACGCCCGGAACATCGAGATAACGCCGCGCGGCGTCACTTACGACCTGTGCTCGCGGCAGGGGATGCTTCCCCTGAGCCTGAAGATTCCCGGCATATTCAGCGTATACAACTCGCTGTCCGCCGCAACTGCCTGCATGCTGCTGGGCATTGGGCTGGAGACCATCAAGACGGGCCTCGAGGCCATGCCGAGTGTGGCGGGGCGCTTTGAGGTGATGGACACGGGCAGCCGCCCCTTCACGATGATACTGGATTACGCGCACACGCCGGACAGCCTGGAGAACACGCTGCTGACGGTGCGCGAGTTTGCCCGCGGGCGCATCATCACCGTGTTCGGCTGCGGCGGAGACCGGGACAGGACCAAGCGTCCCATCATGGGCGAGATCGCCGGACGGCTCTCCACCTACGTGGTGATCACCTCGGACAATCCGCGGACGGAGGAGCCGATGACGATCATTTCTGAGATCGAAGGCGGCATAAAAAAAACGGACTGCGCCTACCGCTGCATTGAAAACCGGCGCGACGCCATCCGCTACGCCATCCACAGCGCCCAGCCGGAGGATATCATCGTGCTGGCCGGCAAGGGGCATGAGACCTATCAGGAAATTCACGGCGTGAAGCACCCCTTCGACGAGAAGACCGTTGTTGCGGAGCTGCTGGCCGTTGACAATTAACTAATTTTGGACCAATGATGCATACGGGAGATAACACAGCGATGGATATCATTATCTATGCAGTGCTTGCGTCGTTTTTCATCGCACTGGCGGTGGGATACGTGGGCGTGCCGCTCTTAAAGCGGCTGAAATTCGGGCAGCAGATCCGCGACGACGGGCCGCAGACTCATCTGTCCAAAGCGGGAACGCCCACCATGGGCGGCATCATCATGCTGATCGCGCTGTCCGCCGCCACCATACTGTTTGCGCGCGGCAGCTATCAATACGTCTGGTTTTCGCTGGGCGTAACTCTGGGCTACGGTTTGATCGGCCTGATGGACGATCTGATTATCATCATCAAGAAACGCTCATTGGGCCTAAAGGCTTACCAGAAGATCGTGGGGCAGGTCGGCATTGCCGTCATCGTCGCCTTGTTCGCTTACAATGACCCGGCCATCGGCTCCAGAATCATCGTCCCGTTCGGCGGCGGGCTGGAGTGGGATCTGGGCGTATGGTATATACCGTTTACTGTGTTTGCGATGGTCGCGATGGTTAACAGCGTGAACTTAACGGACGGCCTCGACGGGCTGGCTTCCAGTGTCACGATGATCAACACGGCGACGTATACGGTGATACTGTTCGGCATGTATTCGCTCTACGCGGCCAGCGGGCAGGATCTGGCGGCATCCGGCATCAGCAATATGATGGTGTTCGCAGCGGCGATGACAGGCGCGTGCCTGGGGTTCCTGCGCTTTAACACGTATCCGGCCAAGGTGTTCATGGGCGATACCGGTTCGCTGGCGCTGGGCGCGGGCATCACGGTGATCGCTATCGTGTCGCGTCTGCAGCTGCTGCTCATCATCACCGGTCTGCTGTTCGTACTGACGTCGGTGTCCGTGATTTTGCAGGTGGGTTCCTACAAGCTGCGCAAAAAGCGCGTGTTCAAGATGGCACCCATCCATCATCATTTCGAATTGAAGGGGATACCCGAAACCAAGATCGTCGCGTTCTATATGATGATCACCGTGCTGCTATGCCTCGTGGCGATACTGTCGGTCAACTGATGGGGGAGATATGAACTTTTTGGGCAAAAAAGTGATGGTTGTCGGCATGGCGAAGAGCGGTTTCGCGAGTGCGCGGCTGCTGCTGGACAAGGGCGCGCGCGTGGTGCTGTACGACGCCAAAACGGCGGATAAATTTCCGTTGGGCGCGTTCGATGAGTTCGCGGGACGGGCGGAGCTGGCGTTGGGCGCGGATGCGGATGCTGTCGCAGAAACGGCTGACGCGCTGGTGCTAAGCCCCGGTGTGCCGACGAACCTTGGGTTTATCGTGAAGGCGCATAAGAACGGCAAGAAGGTGATCGGCGAGATCGAGCTGGGATACCTGTACGCGCAGGCTGAATTTGTGGCCATCACCGGCACCAACGGCAAAACGACAACGACCGCGCTGACGGGAGAGCTGTTCAAAAACGCCGGCTTCAACACGTTTGTGCTGGGCAACATCGGCGTGCCCATCGCGGCGGAGGCGGACCGGACGAAGAAGGGCGATATTATCGTCGCGGAGACGGCGGCGCTGCAGCTGGAGACCATTGATAAGTTTGTTCCGCATGCCTGTGCGGTGCTCAATATCACCGAGGACCACCTGAACCGCTACGGCACGATGGAGAACTACACGGCGGCCAAGGAACGCATATTTGAGAATCAGACGCCGCGCGATTTTTGCGTGCTCAACTATGACAACGAGATCACGCGGGCGATGACGGGTAAACAAAAATCGAAGATTATTTGGTTTTCACGGCAAGTTACGCTGGTGGACGGCGTATTTATAGAAGAAGGGGACATCGTGAGCGCCGAGGACGACGGGGATCATGTGATCTGCCGGGCGGACGAGGTGAAGATGCCCGGCGCGCACAACCTGGAAAACGCGCTGGCCGCCACCGCGCTGGCCCGGTGCTACAACATTCCCGAGCGCGTGATTCGGCATACGCTGATGACGTTCCCCGGCGTGGAACACCGCATTGAGTTCGTGCGCGAGCTGAATGGTGTGCGCTACATCAACGATTCCAAGGGCACCAATCCTGACGCGACAGAAAAGGCCGCCGCCGCAATGACCCGTCCGACGGTGCTGATACTGGGCGGCTACGACAAACAGAGCAGCTTTGAATCGCTGATCGCGGGCTTCGGTGAACAGATACGGGCCATCGTGGCCATCGGCGATACACAGCAAAAGATATTGAGCGATGCGCGTAAAGCCGGCTTCTCCAGCATATATACGGCGGACGGCTTTGACGAGGCGGTGCGCAAATGCCGGGAGCTGGCGCAGGATGGCTGGAACGTGCTGTTGTCTCCCGCCTGCGCAAGCTACGACATGTTTGATGATTTTGAGCAGAGAGGACGGGTGTTCAAGCGAATCGTCAATTCATTCTAGGGGGGTACCATGGCCAAACGCTCCTTTGACTACACGCTTCTTGTCCTCACCATCGTGCTGGTGCTGTTCGGCATCGTCATGGTTTTCAGCGCCAGCTTCTATTCTGCGGAAAATAGCGCCAACACCAATTACGATGGTTATTTTTATTTCTGGAAACAGGTGAGCGGCGCGGCGATCGGCCTGGTGGCGATGATCGCGGCCATGTTTTTTGATTACAACAGGTTTTTAAAGCTGCGCTTTGTCATTATGGGCATCGGGCTTTTGCTGATGGTGCTGGTGTTCGTGCCCGGTGTGGGCATTGAGGTGAACGGTTCCCGGCGCTGGGTCAACCTGTATTTTCTGGATCTGCAGTCGGTCGAGGTTTTAAAGTTCGCGATCATCGTGTTCATGGCGGCAGGCATTTCAATCAATCAGGATAAGATGCGCCAGTTCAAATACGGTATGCTGCCCTATCTGATACTGCTGATGATCGCTGCGGTGCTGCTCTATTTCCAGCCTAACTTCAGCGCGGTGGTGACGCTGGCACTGATGATGTTTGTGATGATGCTGGTGGGCGGGGCCAACCTGTTCCATTTCGGCATTATGGGCGCGCTGGGTATCGGCGGCGGCGCCATAGCAATGGTGGCCACGAAATACCGCATGGACAGGATATTTGCCTTTATGGACCCGTGGACATACGCAGCGGATGAGAGCTACCAGCTGATCCAGTCGCTGTACTCCATCGGCTCCGGCGGGCTGTTCGGGTTGGGGCTGGGCAACTCGCGGCAGAAGTTTTTATACCTGCCTTACAGCGAGTCCGACTGCATATTCGCTATCGTGGTGGAGGAGCTGGGGTACATCGGCGGCCTGCTCGTGCTGCTCGTATTTGGTTTGCTGATATGGCGCGGTGTCAGGACCGCGCTGCGCGCGCCCAATACGTTTGGCATGATGCTGGCCACCGGCATCACGGCGCTGATCGCGATCCAGGTGTTCATCAACATCGGCGTGGTCACCGGCATGGTGCCGCCCACCGGCGTGGTGCTGCCGTTTATCAGCGCGGGGCGTACGTCACTGATCATGTTTATGGGCTGCATCGGCGTGCTGCTTAACATCTCCAGGCAGACACGTGCCGCGTAGGTCACAACTTGGAAGCACCTGCATAAAATATCATATGTATTGATATGCGGGGGTCCAACATGGCGAAACTAATCATTAACGGGGGAGCGCGGCTTGAGGGCGAGCTGACCATTCAGGGCGCAAAAAACGCAGCGCTTCCGGTCTTTGCGGCTGCATTGCTGACTGAGGAGCCCGTGATCGTATATAACTGGCCGGCCATCTCGGATGTGTACAATATGCTCTCGATTTTGGAGTATATCGGAGCGCAAGTGGAGTACGAGAAAGACCGGCTGGTCATCGATACGCGGCGGGCGCAGCGTTGGGAGATGCCCGACAAGCTGGCAAAGGAGATCCGCTCTTCTATATTTATGATGGGGCCCATACTGGCGCGGTTCCGCATGGCTCGTTTTGTATATCCGGGCGGGTGCGAAATCGGCAGCCGTCCCATCGATCTGCACCTGCGCGGCTTAAAAAGCCTGGGTGTCAATGTGACCGAGGCGGGCGGGCACATCATGTGCGAGGGACGCCGCTTAAAGGGCGGCGATGTGCATCTGGATTATCCGAGTGTGGGCGCAACGGAGAACCTGATGATGGCCGCGTCGCTGGCGCCCGGGAAAACGGTGATCCACAACGCCGCGCGCGAGCCGGAGATCGTGGAGCTGCAGCAGGTTATCAACCAGATGGGCGGCGAAATATCCGGCGCGGGCTCAAGCACGATATTGATTGAGGGCAAGGAACGGCTGAAAGGCTTTACGTATAAGTGCATCCCGGACCGGATCGTGGCGGGGACTTATATGGTGGCCGCCGTGGTCACAAACGGTAACATCACCGTCCGCAACGTGGTGCCGGAGCACCTGTTCGCAACCACCTCCAAGCTGCGGGAAGCGGGTGCGCTGATCAAGGTGTACGACGATGCCGTCACAGTGGAGGCGCAGGGACGCCCGCGCGAGATGCACCTGATAGAGACAGGCCCCTATCCCAGTTTCCCGACGGATATGCAGGCGCAGATGTGCACGGCAGCCAGCATCGCCAAAGGAACCAGCATCATCGTGGAGAGCGTGTTCGACAACCGTTTCAAGCATGTGGGTGAGCTGCTGCGGATGGGTGCCAACATCGTGACCAAGAACAACGTGGCCGTGATCAAAGGCGTGGAAAAGCTGCATGCCGCCGAGGTCAAATCCACGGATCTGCGCGGCGGCGCAGCACTGGTTCTGGCCGGGCTGTGCGCAGAAGGGACGACGATCGTGGATCAGGCGCGCATCATCGACCGGGGCTATGAGACGTTTGAATCGGATCTGAGGGCGCTGGGCGCCGATATCATGAGGGAGGACTAGGCTGTTTGAACAAAGGCAAAAGAGCGCTGATGATCATATCTGCCATGCTGCTGCTCACGGCGCTGGCCTTTGTGGCCTATTTTGTGTTCCGCGTCCGGGAGGTGGCCGTGATGGGCTGCGAGACACTGGACGCGAATGCTGTCGTACAGGTTTCCGGACTGGAATATGGTCAAAATATCTTTCTGCTGGACAAGCAGTCGGTGATGGACAGGCTGGCGGACGATCCCCGTATCAAACCCGTCAGCGTGGAGCCAGAATATCCGGACAGGGTTGTCATCACGATAGAGGAACGCCGGACCGCGGCATACATTGAAAAAAACGGTTTGCTGATCGTCATCGACGACGAGGGGTGGATACTTGAGGTGAGGACGCAGTCCGCAGGCGACGAGCATCCAATGATTTACGGGCTGCAGGCGGACGCTTTTGAGGTGGGACAACCGCTCTGCTCGGGAGATTTGTTTCGGGTGGATGTGATGACGCGGGTGCTGGGCGCAGCCGAGGCAGCCAGCATCGGTCTTTTGAGCCTGGATGTGACGCTGCCCGCTGATATCATGATCACAACGACGGACGGGCTCACGGTGGAGCTGGGAGACGACATGCGGCTGGACGCCAAATTTGATCTGATCAACGCTTCAGCCAAAGAGATAAAGACAATGGGGATAGAATGTGGAATACTTGATGTCTCCTCGGTGAATCAAGCATATTTTCGCGAGAAATCCTCTTAAAGGTATTTGTTATTTTTGACAGACGTGTTATTATAACATTGGCAATATATATGCATTTATTTTGAATTATTTGTGTTAAGGGGACTTGCGGCGGGGATGAAGAGTGTAACGGCTGCGATCGAATTTGGCACGTCCAAGGTCATTTGTGTGATCGGGCGCGAAAAGTCGGTTGGACGCTTTGAGGTTTTGGGTGCCGGCGAAGCTAAATACGAGGGAATAAAAAACGGCCGGTGGCGCAAACCTTCACATGTTGAGGAAGCGGTGGCTAAAGCGCTTGCATTCGCGGAGAGAAAAGCTAAAAAGCGCGTGCGGGAGGCCTTTATCGGCGTACCGGGCGGGGTTAGCAAGGTCATTTGCTGCGAAGGATATACCGCGGTTTCCAGCGGCAAGGTAACCGTCAAGGACATTGAAAACATGATAGACGATGCGGAAAAGCAGCTGGACGATATCCGCTATACAGTCGTATCCAGTACGCCGGTATATTTTGTGCTGGACGACGGCAACCACTACATCGACGTGGTCGGCAGCATGGCGCGTGAGCTTCGGGGTCTGGTCAGCTTCGTGTTTGCCAGCAACGAGTTCATCAGCGACGTAACGGCAATACTGAATGGCCTGAATGTAAAGGCCCGTGCGTTTATACCCGAAGTGCTGGCGGAAAGCCTGTTCCTGGTGCCCACGGAGGAGAGGGATTGCAGCGCTGTCCTTCTTAATATTGGCTATTTCGATACCAATGTGACAGTTGTGTATGGTGATGCGATTGTATATAATAAGACGGTGCATGCAGGCGGTATGCATATTGCCAGCGACCTTTCCATCGTGATGAACATGGATGTGGAGTCCGCTGAGCAGATTAAAAAACGGTTTTCATTTGGTCTTGAAAATAATGGCACGAAGTTATATGATTATGCTAAATTAAAAAATGGCAGGCTGGAGAAATACAGCCATGCCATGATATCCGAAGTGATCGACGCCCGGGTTGATCAGATATGCTCGCTGATATACGAAGCGCTGCAGCACAGCCCGCTCAATGTTGCCCGGCGGACAAGAATATACCTGTCGGGCGGCGGGCTCGCCATGATGAAGGGTTCGCGGGATGCGCTGCAGAAGTATCTCAAGCGGCAGGTGCGTGTTTCCATGGTGGAAGCGCCGCAGCTCTCGACGCCCAACTATTATGTGGCGCTGGCACTTCTGGATTATGTATTTGAAAGCGATTATTTAAGTGAGGGACGAGGCAAAAATTCGATTTTTGGACGATTGTCAGAAAGAATGTTTGACTGACGTTCATATTAAGGGGGTTTAATATGCCATTAGAGATTGATGTTGAGCAGGACAGCATTGCGAAGATCAAAGTGATCGGCGTGGGCGGCGCCGGCAACAACGCCATCAACCGGATGATTGAACACGGACTGATGGGGGCGGAATTCTATTCCGTCAATACGGACAAGCAGGCGTTGCTGCTCTCCAAATGCAAGAATAAGATACAGATCGGCGAGAAGCTGACGAGCGGCCTGGGCGTGGGGGGAGACCCTTCGGTGGGCCGGCGCGCTGCGGAAGAGAGCATTGACGAGCTGGCTGAGATCGTGGAGGGCGCCAATCTGGTGTATATCGCAGCCGGTCTGGGCGGCGGTACCGGCACGGGGGCTGCGCCTGTCGTCGCGGAGCTGGCGCGGCAAAAGAATATACTGACCGGTGCGGTGGTGACGATGCCGTTCATGTTTGAAGGAGGCCAGCGGATTACCCGGGCCAAGGAAGGGCACGCCACGCTGTCTGAGGTGGTGGATACCATCGTGACAATACCGAACGATAAGCTGCTGCAGGTGATCGGCAAAGGCACTTCCATGCTGGAAGCATTCCGCGTGGCCGACGATGTGCTGCGGCAGGGCATACAGGGCATAACCGACCTGATCGTCAAGCCGGCGCTCGTCAATCTGGATTTTGCGGATGTGCGCACCGTGATGATGGAGCGCGGTGTCGCCCATATGGGCATCGGCGTTGGTTACGGTGATAACAAGACGATGGATGCAGCCAAGCAGGCGATTCAAAGCCCGCTGCTGGAAACGAGCATCGAGGGGGCGCGCGGCATACTGTACAACGTCACGGGCGATCCCACGATGAGCCTGCTCGAGATAGAGGAAGCGGCCAACCTGATCCGCCAGGCGGCCGATCCGGAAGCGAATATTTTCTTCGGTGCGGATACAGACGACAGCCTGGAAGACGAAGTGCGCATCACGGTGATAGCAACCGGTTTCGGCGGTGTGCGTAAGCCCAAGCCCGTGGTTCGTGAGGAGATTCGCATGCCGGAAAGCCCGGAGGAGGGCGATTTCATTCCGGTGATGCCCGAAAGGAAGGGCCCGGTGCTCGGCAGCTTTGCCGATTCCAGCAACGAGCTGGATATACCGCCGTTCCTGCGGCGCAAAAAGACCCGGAAGGATTTCTGAACACAGACGCAACAGCAAAAAGACCCGCAGCAAGACTGACGGGTCTTTGTTTTATCCCCGAAGCAGCAAGGTCTGTCGGGAGTGCGGCCGGTGCAGCCTTAAGAAGCAACACCAACGCACCGTTGTCAATTGACGAGACCATGCGCATATATTATAATGAGCCGACAGAGTAATCAGGCAGAGGAGAGAGACCTTGAAGCTTTTCAATACGATGACGCGACGCAAGGACGAGTTTGTGCCGTTGGAGCCGGGCAAGGCCAGGATTTACGCCTGCGGGCCCACGGTATACAACTTTTTTCATATTGGCAATGCGCGTCCGTTTATCATTTTCGACACGCTTCGGCGGTATCTGGAGTATACCGGCCTTGAGGTGACGTTCGTACAGAACTTTACGGACGTGGACGACAAGATGATTGCCCGTGCGAACGAGGAGAAGGTGACGCTCAAAGACTTGGGAGAGCGGTTCATTGAGGAGTATTACAAGGATGCCCAGGGGCTTGGCATCCGCCCGGCCACCGTGCACCCCAAAGCGACGGAGCATGTGGGCGATATCATCAGTTTGGTATCCGAACTGGTGGAAAAAGGCAACGCCTATGTGGTGAAAGGCGATGTGTATTTTGATGTGTCGAGTTTCTCCGGATACGGCAAGCTGTCCGGCCAGTCGCTGGAGGATCTGCAGGCGGGCGCGCGCATCGATGTAACGGAGATCAAGCGCAACCCCGAGGACTTCGCGCTCTGGAAAACGGCCAAATCGGGTGAAGACAGCTGGGACAGCCCGTGGGGCAAAGGCAGGCCGGGCTGGCATATCGAATGCAGCGCGATGAGCATGCGTTACCTTGGCGAGACAATCGACATCCATGGCGGCGGGCAGGACTTGATATTCCCGCACCACGAGAACGAGATTGCCCAGTCGGAGGCGGCAACGGGCAAGACGTTCGCGCGCTACTGGATGCACAACGGTTATATTAACGTGGACAACGAGAAGATGTCCAAATCCAAGAACAACTTCTTTGCGGTGAGGGATATTGCACAGAAATATGACCTGAAGGTCGTCCGGCTGTTCATGCTGTCCGCGCATTACCGCAACCCGATCAACTTCTCGGAGGAGCTGATCGCGCAGGCGGCCTCGGCGATGGCGCGCATCAAAAACTGCCGGGATAACCTCAAGTATATCGCACAGACGGGTTCCGCGGCCGGTGCGGACGTGGAGAAGGAAATCTGTGCGCTGGAGGAGCGTTTCCGGCAGGCGATGGACGATGATCTGAACACAGCGGAAGCCATCGGCGTGATATTCGAGTATATCCGCGACGTCAATCTCGCGTTTGAGCACAGCGGTGATAAAAAGAGCGCGGGTGCTGCGCTGCTGGCGCTGGATAAAGTGCTGGATGTGCTGGGGCTGGTGCCGGATGAGGATGCGATACCCGAAGAAGTGACGGAGCTGGTACGGCAGCGCCAGGCGGCCCGGGCGGCCAGGGACTTCGCCGCCGCGGATGCGCTGAGGGACAGAATTGCAGGGCTGGGTTACGAGGTAAAGGATACGCCGGACGGCGCTAAAATTAACAAAAGATAAGAGGGGAATCGACACTTAAATGGAAAATATGAATAGTATGATGTCGTTGTTTACGATTTTCATCGGACTGTTTACACTGTATGCGGCGTTCACGGGCAAAGGGCCTGTGTTCAACAACGACTATCCCAAAGCGATGAAGGCGGATGCCAACGCAATGCTGCGCAAGTTCTGCTGGTATGTCGGGCCGGTGGCCACCGTTACGGGCGGGCTTGACTATTTCTGGGATAAGATCGTCGGCACTGAAGTGGTGCAGAACGCGCCGTTCATATGGGCGCAGTTTCCCTTCGTGCTCTCCATACTGCTGATCGTTCCGGGCATCGTGATTTACATCATTAAGTTCAGAAAGCGGTTCAACCAGTTCCTCAAGAAGTCGTAAACAGCCCGCTGGCGACACGCATACCATAATACTGTGCTGGCTGCACAGGGGGAGGATGATGCGTGAGCGGACTATTTTTTACGCCCTGGCATGAATGGGTGAGGCTTAATGACAGCTCGGCTGCCGTCGGTCTGACCGGAGTTGGCATGAAGGGTGACGTTGTTTATATTGAACTTCCGAAGGTTGGCCGCAGCGTCGCGAAAGGTGAGGCCTGCGCCCTGGTGGAGACGGTCAAAACGGTCTGCGAGGTGCATGCACCGCTGGCCGGCAGGATCACAGATGTCAACGATACGGTTTTCGACGACCCGGATATGATCGGCCGGACACCGCTGGACACCTGGTTGTTCAAGCTGGATACAGACGGCGCAGATAAACAGGGGCTCCTCACGGAGCAGGAATATGCCGAATTAAGACAGGCAAAATAGCGACTGACGAGGCTGCTCCGGCTGGGCAGCCTCGAATTCTTATACACTGACCGCTGCACGAGCGAGGGAGCCGGGCGTTATAGTCGGCCAGTACAAAGGAGAAGACGATGAGTGACAGTAAACGCTTCTGGATGGGATTATGCACAGCGCTGGGCAGTCTGCTGCTCATCATCGGGCTGCTGATCGCGAGCATTGAGATGTTCGCCGTGAATCCGGGCTTTTTCCGGAGCGAATACAGCAAGCTGAATACGGCACAGAGCATCGGCATCAGCGAAGAGAACCTGACAGCGGTGACGCAGAAGCTGCTGGATTATACGACGGACGCTGACGATGACCTCGACATTCAGGCCGAAATACAGGGGCAGATGCAGGAGGTGTTCGGAGAGCGTGAGAAGGACCACATGGTGGACGTGAAGCTGCTGTATCTGGGCGCGCGCAACGTGCGTACGGTGTCGCTGATCGCCGCCGTGGTGCTGATTGCCGCCGCTTTTGTATTGGGGCGCGGCAAGGCGTTTAAAACGCTGTGCCGGTCGTTCCTGTGGGTGTCCGCGGGGTTTGTGGTGATCGTGGCAGCCATCGCCGCCTACGCCGCGCTGGACTTCACGTCGTTCTGGACCAACTTTCACCACGTGTTCTTCACCAACGACCTGTGGATACTGGACCCCAGCACGGATGTGCTGATACAGATGGTGCCCGAGCAGTTCTTTTCGGATTTGGTGGCGCGTATCATCATCCGTTTTATCTCCATATTTATCACGCTGAATGCGGCGGCGATGGTGGGGCTGGCGTTACTCAAACGGCGTGAGATGAAGGCGGCCAAGGAAGCATGACATGGACAAGCTGATACTGGCAATTGAGACATCGTGCGACGAGACGGCCGCTGCGGTCACAAGGGGGCGGCAGGTGCTGGGCAGCGCGGTGTACACTCAGCCGGAGCATGAAAAATACGGTGGCGTGGTGCCCGAGATCGCGTCGCGCAACCACATTATGAAGCTGCCCTACATCGTGGACGAAGCGCTGCACGCCGCGGGCATCGGCTTCTCTGACCTCGAAGCGGTGGCGGTGACAGACGGGCCGGGGCTGGTGGGCGCGCTGCTGGTGGGCGTGTCGTATGCCAAGGCACTGGCGTATTACCTCGGTGTGCCGCTGATTCCGGTGCACCACATTCAGGGGCATATCTGCTCGTTGTATCTGTCGCATCAGGAGCTGGTGCCGCCTTTCTTATGCCTGGTGGTCTCAGGCGGGCATTCGCATATCGCGGTGGTGGAGGACTACGGCAAATACCGGCTGGTGGGCAAAACGCGCGACGACGCGGTGGGCGAGGCGTTCGACAAGACGGCGCGCGCGCTGGAGCTGGGTTACCCCGGCGGCCCAAAGCTGGAGCAGCTGGCGCGGGAAGGACAGCCTGTTTACAAATACCCGCGCGGCTTCAAGGGCGAGACGCATCTGGACTTCACGTTCAGCGGCCTCAAAACGGCAGTGATCAACCACATGCACAACCTGAACCAGAAGGGTGAGGCCTACAACAAGGCGGACATCGCGGCCAGCTTTCAGGCGGAGGCGGTGGCCTTCCTTGCGGACAATACGTTTGAAGCGGCCGCGCGTGAAGAGATATCCCGCATCGGCGTGGCGGGCGGCGTGTCCGCCAACGGTGCGCTGCGTCAGGTATTTGCCGAACGCGCCGAAAAGACGGGCTGCACGCTGTATCTGCCCGAGCTGAAGTATTGCACGGACAATGCCGCGATGATCGGCTGCGCTGCCGCTTTCGAGCCGCCCTGCGCCGAGCCGCTGCGGCTGAATGCAGACCCTTCAAAGCAGCTTTTTAGCAATTAAAAAAGCGCATAGCGCGAAAAACATAATAATATAGATGATATATCTGCGGAGGTATGTTTTGTATGAAGAACTCGACGCGCTATATCGTCTTTTTTATTATTGTCCTCACGATTGTGGGCATCATGCTGCTGCTGCTGCCGGAGGACAGGGCGGCGATCAGCTCGGCCCGGTTTACCGTGGTGATCGACCCGGGGCACGGCGGCTTTGACGGAGGCGCGGAAGGCCGCCTCACCGGCGTGAAGGAGGACGGCCTCAACCTCATCGTTGCCAGCAAGCTGAAAAGCCTGTTTGAGAAGAACGGCGTCGCCGTGGTGATGACACGGCCGGACGGGAACGCGCTGGGGCGTACCAAGGACGAGGATATGGCAAAGCGCCGCAGCGTCATCGAAAACGCGGACGCGGACATCGTGATATCAATCCATATGAACAAATTCAGCGATACGGCATGCTCCGGGCCGGCGACGTTCTACCACAAGGATTCCGAGGAGGGCAAGGTGTTGGCGGAGCTGATACAGACGGAGATGAACACGCGCCTCACGCCGCCGCGACCGCGCGAGCAGAAGCCGGAGACATATTACATACTGCGCTCAAGCGACAGCCCGTGTGTGCTGGTGGAGTGCGGCTTCCTTTCCAATGAACGCGAGGAGAAGCTGCTGCAGACAGACGACTACCAGAGCGAGTGCGCCAAGGCGATCTATACCGGCGCGAAGCTGTACCTTGAGCAGGTCGGCGCTTCCGGCTCGGGAGAGCCCAACGAGCAGTAAAGGACGATTTGGATATATGTTCTCATTTGCCGGGCTTGTCCCGGCTTTTTCTTTTGTCGCGCATCTGGACATCAAAGCTAAGGCGATTGATCCCTTCGCCTGCTCCAAATAAATTCAAATAAAACACATTGCTTTTTACCTGATATGGTGTATAATATCATTAAAGGTCAAAGATAGTCAAAGGGGAGATTTACGATGTCGGTATTGAGCGATACCATTGAACAGTTCATCAAGGAACTGATGAGCGAATACGAGGGCAAGATCGAGCTGCAGCGCAACGAGCTGGCGCAGCACTTCAATTGCGCGCCGTCGCAGATCAATTATGTGCTGGCCACGCGGTTCACGCCCGATAAAGGATATATTATTGAAAGCCGGCGCGGCGGCGGCGGTTACATCCGTGTGCTGCGGCTGCGGGTGGACACCTCGGAGCATCTGTTCCGGCTGGTGACGACGCGCATCGGCGAGCAGATATCCGAGCGCGACGCGCAGGATGTGATCTGCCGCCTTGTGGAGAGCGATGCTGTGGGCAAGCGCGAGGGAGCACTGATGCATGCGGCGGTGTCGGACAAGGCTCTGAATATACCCGCACTGCTGAAAGACCAAATAAGAGCGGGCATTATGAAGCAGATGCTGCTGGTGCTGCTCAGCAAGGAGGCGGACTGATATGCTGTGTGACAACTGCCTGAAAAACCAGGCCACCGTCCATATGACGACGTTCGTCAGCGGACAGGTGAAAACGGTGCACCTGTGCGGCCAGTGCGCCGCCAAGAAGAAAGGTTCTGTTGCCATCCCCTGGTTTTCATTTAACGATTTTCTGAGCGCCTTTTATGACGAGGAGGGCGCGGAGGTGGTATGCGAAGGCTGCGGTACCACGCTGGCCAGCTTTAAGAAGGAAGGGCGGCTGGGCTGTGCCCGCTGCTATGAGACGTTTGAATCCAGTATCACGCCCATACTCAAGAGCGTGCACATGAACGTGCAGCATACCGGTAAACGCCCGGGCGAGCGCGTGATCGTGCAGCCGGGCAGGGAAGCGGCGGTGAGTGAAGCGGAGCAGCGCAAGGAGCAGCTCAAAAAGGAGCTGCGCGAAGCGGTGGCTGTGGAGAATTTTGAAGAAGCGGCGCGTCTGCGGGACGAGATTGCGCTGATGGAAAAGGAGGGGGATTGACATGCTGGCATGGATGGAGGACAATGCGCCCGAGTGCGATGTGGTGGTATCCACGCGCATACGGCTGGCGCGCAATTTGGCTGACATCCCGTTTCCGGCAAAGATCTCGCAGCCGGACGACGTGGAAGCGGTGCACAGCCGTGCAAAGCAGAGCCTGCTGAAATCCCCGGCGTTTTCCTACGTGCGCCTGTCCGACCTGTCGGAGCTGAAAAAGCGGGCGCTGATCGAAAGCCACGTGATCAGCAGCAACCTCGCGCGCAGCAAGAACGGCGGGCTCATCACCAGCCAGGACGAGTCGGTGAGCGTGATGATTATGGAGGAGGATCACTACCGCCTGCAGGGGTTCGGCGCGGGGCTGTCGCTGTTCAAGACCTACGACGCGGTAGACCGGCTGGACAAGATGCTGGCGGACGGGGTGGATTTCGCGTTTGACGAGAACTTAGGATTCCTCACCAGCTGCCCCACCAACGTGGGCACAGGGCTGCGCGCATCGCTGATGCTGCATCTGCCCGCGCTCACGGCAGCCAAGGGCATCCCGCGCATCTCGTCGATGATCGGCAAGGTGGGCATGACGGTGCGGGGCGCTTTCGGCGAGGGGAGCACGGCGTCCGGCGCGTTCTACCAGATATCCAATCAGGTGACGCTGGGCGTAACGGAAAAGGAGATACTGGTGCGCCTGCTGTCCATTGCCGGCAAGGTGATCGACTTTGAGCGCAACACCAGAAACGAGCTGTTCTCCAATATGGGGCCGGCGCTGGAGGACAAGATATGGCGCGCCATCGGCGTGCTCAAATACGCACGGCGCATGAGCGACGCCGAAGCGCAGAAGCTGATATCAGACGTGGCGTTCGGCGTGTCGTTGGGGCTGGTGCCTGATGTGACGAGCGGCGCACTGTACAAAATTATGATGAACACACGGCCGGCGATCATCGCGCAGGACAGCGGCGTTCTGCAGACGCAAGACCGCGATGCCGCACGGGCCGAAATGCTAAGACAGGTTTTCAGTTAACCTGGAAGGGAGATAACATATGGATTTTTTTGCGAAGTTTACGGAAGGGGCAAAGAACGCGCTCAAGCATGCCGAGAAGAAGGCGCGCGATCTGGGACATAACTACGTGGGTACCGAGCATCTGCTGCTGGGGCTGATCAGCGAGAAGGAAGGGGCGGCGGCCAACCTGCTGAACCTGTCCGGCGTTTCCGAGGAGGCGGTGACGCAGAACGTGCTGAGCCTCATCGGCAAGGGCGACTTCGTGTTCACGCAGAGCTTTGGCTATACGCCCCGGTCAAAAAAGATACTGGAGCTGGCCGTCACCTTTTCCAAGCAGTTGGGGCAGAGCTACGTGGGCACCGAGCATATACTGATGGCGCTCATCCGCGAGAAGGAAGGCGTCGCGTTCAAGATACTGACCGACCTGGGAACCGACCTCGCCGAGCTGGAGAACGGCATACACAACGTGACGGGCGACACGCAGGGCATCGTGGAGCCGGGGCAGAAGAAGGAAACGCAGACACCCAAGCTGGATAAGTTCGGGCGCGACCTGACGCAGGCCGCCAAGGACGGCGAGCTGGATCCGGTCATCGGGCGTGCGCAGGAGATCGAGCGCATCACGCAGATACTGTCCCGCCGCACCAAAAACAACCCGGTGCTGGTGGGCGAACCGGGCGTGGGCAAATCCGCCATTGCCGAGGGGTTAGCGCAGCGCATCGCGGACGGCAACGTGCCCGAGCTGCTGCGCGGCAAGCGCGTGATATCGCTGGACCTCGCGGGCATGATCGCGGGGACCAAATACCGTGGCGAGTTTGAAGACCGTCTGAAGGACGCGCTCAAGGAATTGAAGGCGTCCGGCAAGGTGATACTGTTCATCGATGAGATACATACCATCGTGGGCGCGGGTGCTGCCGAGGGAGCGATGGACGCGGCCAGCATACTGAAACCGGCTCTCGCACGCGGCGAGATACAGGTGGTGGGCGCGACGACGTTCGACGAGTACCGCAAGCACATCGAGAAGGACGCGGCGCTGGAGCGGCGTTTCCAGCCGGTGACGGTGGGCGAGCCGACCAAGGAGGAGGCTGTCGCCATACTGACTGGCCTGCGCGACCGTTACGAAGCGCATCACAAAGTGCGCATCACCGACGAGGCGCTCAAAGCCGCAGTGGAGCTGTCCGACCGGTACCTGATGGACCGCTTTCTGCCCGACAAAGCTATTGACCTGATGGATGAAGCAGCCTCCAAGGTGCGGCTCAGCCTGTACACCGCGCCGCCCGACATCAAGGAGCTGGAGGAGAAGCAGGAGCAGCTGCGCAAGGAGAAGGATCAGGCGATCACGCATCAGAACTTCGAGAAAGCGGCGGAGCTGCGCGACGAGGAAAAGCGCGTCGAGAAGCAGATCACTGAGCTAAAAGCCGAGTGGGAGAAGGACACCAGCAAGCGCGAGGGCGAGGTCACCGAAACGGAGATCGCGCAGATCGTGTCCACCTGGACCAACATACCCGTCGTGAAGCTGACAGAGGACGAATCCAGGCGGCTGCTGGAGCTGGAAAAGGCGCTGCACCAGCGTGTGATCGGTCAGGATGAGGCGTGCGTGGCGGTGTCCAAGGCCATCCGGCGTTCGCGCGCGGGGCTGAAAGACCCCAAGAGGCCTGTCGGTTCGTTCATATTTTTAGGGCCTACCGGCGTGGGCAAGACGGAGCTGACAAAGGCGCTGGCCGAGGCGCTGTTCGGCGACGAGGACGCGATGATACGGCTCGACATGTCGGAGTACATGGAAAAGCATGCGGTGTCCAAGCTGATCGGTTCGCCGCCCGGCTATGTGGGCTTCGATGAGGGCGGCCAGCTGACGGAGAAGATACGCCGCCATCCGTATGCGGTGCTGCTGCTGGACGAGATCGAGAAGGCGCACCCGGACGTGTTCAACATACTGCTGCAGATACTCGAGGACGGCCGCTTAACGGATTCCAAAGGCCGCGTGGTGGATTTTAAGAATTGCGTGATCATCATGACGTCCAACCTCGGTGCGACCAACATCGACTCTAAGAAAATTGGCTTTGGTGCGGTGGACGGAGACCGCGGCTACGAGCGCATGAAGGAGGGTATACTGGAGGAGCTGAAAAAAGCGTTCCGGCCTGAGTTCATCAACCGTCTGGATGACATCATCGTGTTCCACAAGCTCAGCGAGGCGCACACGCGCGAAATCGTGAAGCTGATGCTGGGCAGCGTCATCAAGCGGCTGGAAGAGCGCGGCATTTACCTCGCCTACGAGGAGGACACCGTGGACTACCTCGCCAAAGAGGGCTTCGACGAAAACTACGGCGCGCGCCCCTTGCGGCGAATGGTGCAGCAGATCGTGGAGGATAAGCTGTCCGAAGAGATACTGGAGGGTAAAATCAGCATCGGCGACAGCGTGCGCATGTTCATGAAGGACGACAAGCCACAGTACGAAAAGAAAGTTTAGCCGACTATAATTAAAAACAAAACGGCGGTGCAGAGCCGTCGTTTTGTTTTTAAGGCATAAGCCACCGTCACCACGGTCAACAACCGCCGTTTTGTTGACACGCTGATGTGCATATGGTAGTATATTGTGTATATTTATACAGAAGGTGACGACCATGAAGCATTGGGGAAATTTGAATATCAGTGAGCAGGGGCATCTTAAGTTGGGCGGATGCGACGCGCTGGAGCTGGCAAAGGAGTTCAGCACGCCGCTCTACGTGATGGAGGAGGACGTGATCCGCAGCGTATGCCGCGGTTATACAAAAGCGCTTGCCGGCTATAAAGGCGGCGGGCTTATCCTGTTTGCCGGCAAGGCTTTCATGACGACGGCCATGTGCAAAATCGTGCAGAGCGAGGGAATGGGGCTGGACGTGGTGTCGGGCGGCGAGCTGTACGTGGCGATGAACGCAGGCTTTGATATGAAAAAGGTGTACCTGCACGGCAACAACAAGACGCCGGGCGATCTGCGCATGGCGGTGGAGGCGGGCGTGGGCCGCGTGGTGATCGACAGCGGCAGCGAGATAGAGCTGCTGGCGGACATTGCGGCACAGATGGGCAAGGTACAGGCGGTGTCGGTGCGCATCAAGCCGGGCATCGAGGCGCACACGCACGACTATATCAAAACAGGCCAGGTGGACTCCAAGTTCGGTTTCGGCATCGCCGACGGACAGGGGCTGCAGGCCGTGCGCGATATACTCAAGCAGCCCAGCCTGAAGCTGGTGGGCATGCACTGCCACATCGGCTCACAGATATTCGAGCTGGCGCCCTTCCGTGAGACGGTGGACGTGATGTTCGACTTCATGCAGGACATACGGACACAGACGGGGTTTGCGTTCAAAGAGATCAACTTCGGCGGCGGCTACGGTATCCACTACACCACGGGCGACAAGCCGCTGCAGCCGTATGAATACGTGCAGGCCATGCTGGACGAGCTGACATCGCTGTGCGACGAGCGGGAGATGGACCCGCCCGCGTTTGTGATCGAACCGGGGCGTTCCATCGTGGGCGAAGCGGGCACGACGCTGTACACCATCGGCGATATCAAGACGATTCCCGATGTGCGCACCTATGTGAGTGTGGACGGCGGTATGGCGGATAACCCCCGTCCGGCGCTGTATCAGGCGGTGTATACTTGCGCGCTGGCCGCACGCATGAACGAGCCGGACACCACCGTGGTGTCTATCGCGGGGCGCACCTGCGAGAGCGGTGACATGCTGATCTGGAACGCAGAGCTGCCCGAGGCGAAGGCGGGCGACGTGCTGGCGGTGTTCTCCACCGGCGCTTATCATTACTCGATGGCGAGCAACTACAACAAGCTGCCGCATCCGGCGGTGGTGCTGGTCAAGGACGGGCGCTCAGGGCTGATGGTGGCACGGCAGTCCTACGAGGACCTGGTGCGCAACGACCGGATACCGGAGTGGCTGTAACAGCGGGCAGTCAGGGATATTTTATATTGAAATAAAGACATCGTGAAAACGCGGGAGACGGCTGGAATCGGCACGTCTCTTTTTTTCATCATTGTTTAGGCATGAGTTTAAAGACATGTTCATATATATCTAGTGTTAAAAGCAATTTTATACGGAGGGTGCGCCATGCAAAGCTATAATCTATATAAGGATATTTCCGAAAGAACGGGAGGGGATATATACATCGGCGTTGTTGGGCCGGTCAGAACGGGCAAATCGACGTTCATCAAGCGGTTTATGGATATGCTGGTGCTCCCGAACCTGGACGATACCCATGAGAAGGAGCGCGTGGTTGACGAGCTGCCGCAGAGCAGCGCGGGCAAAACCATCATGACCACGCAGCCCAAGTTTGTACCCAACGAGGCGGTCAAGATCAAGATCAACAACGAAGCCGAAATGAAGGTGCGGATGGTGGATTCCGTGGGCTACATGGTGGACGGCGCGATGGGCTATCTGGAAAACAACGTGCCGCGCATGGTGTCCACGCCGTGGTTCGACTACGACATCCCGTTCGAGGAAGCCGCGGAGACAGGCACGCGCAAGGTGATCACCGACCACAGCACCATCGGCATTGTGATGACGACGGACGGCAGCATCACGGAGATACCGCGGTCCAGCTACGTGCAGGCCGAGGAGCGCGTGGTGCGCGAGCTGTGGGAGCTGGGCAAACCCTTTATCGTGATACTCAATTCCGCGACGCCGGGCAGCGAGGACACCATCCGGCTGCGCAACGCGATGGAGGAAAAATATCAGGTGCCGGTGCTGCTGATGGACATCATGCGGCTGGCGGAGAACGACATCAGCGCGATGATGGAGAACCTGCTGTACGAGTTCCCGCTCAAGGAGATCAACATCGATATGCCGGGCTGGGCGCGGGCGCTGTCGCCGGACCACTGGCTGATGAACGAGGTGATGGGCGGTATTTCCGCGTCGCTGGATAATCTGGAAAAGGTGCGCGATTACGGCGCGCTGCTGGGCACGATGAACAATCTGGATGACATCAGCGGCGCATCGGTGAACAAGGTGGAGCTGGGTGAGGGCAGCGTGAAAATGCGCGTGGACTTCCCGCAGGAGCTTTTCTACAAGATTCTGGGCGATGAGTGCGGCTATCCGATCGATGACGACTACCACCTGGTGTCCATCGTGAAGGATCTGGTCACCGCCAAAAAGCAGTACGACCGGATGGCAGACGCGCTCCAGAGCGTCAAGGAAACAGGCTATGGACTGGTGCCGCCCTCGGTGGACGATATGTCTCTTGAGGAGCCTGAATTGGTGCGGCAAGGCGGCCGCTTCGGCGTACGGCTCAAAGCCAGCGCTCCGTCGCTGCACCTGATACGCGTGGACATCGAAACGGAAGTTTCGCCCATCGTGGGATCTGAGAAGCAGTCGGAGGAGCTCATCAAATACATGCTGAGCGAGTTTGAGAACGATCCGTCGAAGCTGTGGAATACGGATATATTCGGCAAATCCCTGCACGACCTCGTCAAGGAAGGTTTGTCAGGCAAGCTGACTCACATGCCGGAGGATGCGCGCATGAAAATACAGGAGACGCTCTCGCGCATCATCAACGAAGGCAGCGGCGGTCTGATCTGTATATTGCTGTGAGCTCTGTGAGCTTTGAACCCTCGGTTTTCCGGGGGTTTTTCTTTTGCAGTTGACAAAACAGAACAGGTGAAGTATTATATAGACCAGACGGTCTAGACTAAATGGTCTACAAGGATGAGAGCCTAATGAAAGAAAAAACATTTGAAAGAAAACAGGAGCTGCTGGATGCGGCGCTGGCTGAATTTTCGCAGAAAAGCTACGAGGAAGCGTCGATCAACCGTATCATCGCGGACGCGGGCATCAGCAAAGGGACGTTCTATTATCACTTCAAGGACAAGGCCGATCTCTACCTGTATCTGATCCGGCATACATCGGAACAGAAATGGACGTTCATACAGCAAAGGATGGATGCTGAGCCGCCTGCTGCGGGCGGTGAGGACATTTTCAGTCTTCTGAAGCTGCAGGCGAAATGGGGATTGGAGTTTGCGCAGAACTGCCCCGAAGCCCACGGCTTCGCGAAGATGCTCGCCAAAGAGCGCAGCAGCATATACGATTCCGTTCGGTCGGCGTTTGACGCGGAGTCCCGACGCGCGTTGGAGCGGATGGCGGGCGAAGCGGTCAGCCGCGGCGAGATTGCGCCGGGGTTTTCCCAGGAGTTTGTGGTGGGAACGATGTCTGTACTGTTCGGGCACTTTGATGAAATCGTCAAGATCGAGGCGGGCGCGGGGCCGGGCGAAGTGATGGAGAAGCTGGACAGCTTTATCGCATTTCTGAAAAACGGATTGGCCGGGAGCAAGGCGAAAGGAGAAATTCATGGATAGGAAGATATGCCTGATAACGGGCGCAAATGCGGGGATCGGCAAAGCGGCTGCGGTGCAGCTCGCAGCGCAGGGCTGCCATGTGGTCATGGTGTGCCGTGACAGGGAGCGCGGGCAGAAGGCGCTGGAGGAAGTGAAGCAGGCCGGCGGCAGCGGCTCCGCGGAGCTGATGATCGCGGACATGTCGCTGCAGTCGTCCATCCGGGCGCTGGCAAAGGCGTATCCTTACGACAAGCTGGATGTGCTGATCAGCAATGCGGCGGCTTTCGATCTGTCGCAAAAGCATCCGCAAAAGACGGCGGAGGGTATTGAAAGCGTTTGGGCGACAAACCATGTGGGGCCTGTGCTGCTGGTTGACTTGTTTCTCGAACGGCTCAAAAGGAGCGGGCAGGGGCGCATACTGACGGTGGCTTCGCAGGGGCTGGTGATGCATCCCGGCCTCAAGATCCGTTTCGACGACCCGGAGTTTGAAAAGGGCGGATTCAGCGTCCCGAAGGCCTACTACCACTCGAAGCTGGCACAGGTGATGCATACTTACTGGCTGGCGGACAGGTTGAACGGTTCGGGTGTAACGGCCAACTGTATACGCGTCACCAACGTGAAGGTCGATGTATCCCGGTACCCCGGGCTTTCGCGGCTGGCAAAATTCGCGTACTCCATCAAAAGTAAAAAGTCGATATTACCGGAGGAGATGGCGCAAACGTATGTGTATCTGGCTCTTTCCGAAGACGTGGCAGGCGTAACCGGCCGCTATTATGACCACCACCGGCAGCAGGTGGATTCGTCTGCATACAGTCATGACAAAGAGAAAACCGCGCAGCTGGCAGAACTGACGAGGGAGTACATCAGGCCCGAGGCGTAAGTCTGACAAAACACTGGTTCACACACTAATTTTACCGCCGATCCGATTGGATCGGTTTTTTTATAAAAGTTAGTATGTTTAATTATCGGACGGTGTGTGATATAATGTAAAATCGAAAACAAAAAGCTTAAGAAGGAGGCAAAAACTGTGGGTACTGTAACGGGTACGATGTCCGAACAGGAAATCAGGGTTTTGCTCAATCAGCTGCTTAAGGATATGTTTTACCGCATATTGAGGCTGCAGGAAAAGAGCGTGTCCAAATCGGCCAACGACAACCTCAGCCGGACGGAGATGCATGCGCTGGAGAACATACAGGACAGCCCCGGCGCGACATTGACGCAGATCGCGGAGATGCTGGGGGTGACCAAGGCGACGGTGAGCGTTTCCGTTTCGAGGCTGGTGAAAAAGGGATACCTCGTTAAGGCGAAGGTGGACGAGGACAAGCGTAAGAGCGAGCTGCAGCTGACAGAGAGGGGAGAGGATTGCTGCAGGAAGCACAAGCAGTTTCATGACATGCTGATAGAGAGTATACTTAAGGAGTTTGATATCGCGGCCTATCCGGACCTCATTGTGTCCATGAAGGCGCTGCTGGGTTTCTTTAACCGGCTGCATGTCTAGAAATCTTAAGCATTCTCAAAACTTGTTTTACGTTTTGTTTATATCCACAAACGACAGGCAATAATAACTTAACATATTGGCTGGTTTGTGAATGTCCATGAAACAGAACCGTAAAGAATGAGGCTGCCATCAGGCAAAATGCGCGGTTATTTGTATTTTTGATTATAAAAGGGAACGTTTTGGCGCGATGTGGCCAGACCGATCGCGTTGACAGACCTGCCGCATCATGATACTATTTGCTTCAAGGTTGGTTTGATGTACTAACCTTAAATTATGCAATCATACATATTATCGAAAAGTCTCAAAAAAAGGAGGCGACTGATGGATCTGGACGCAGTATTTAAACTGATGGACCGGGCGGAAAAATCTTCATTCAACAGAATAGAGATACAGTATCAGGACGTGAAACTATGCCTGGAACGCGGGGGAGGGCTGCCGCAGCCTGCGGTGCAGTCGTTTGCTCCCGCAGCGGAGGGCGTATTGCCCAAGACAGAGGAGCAGGAAGAAGGCGAAGTGATTCGCTCGCCCATATCGGGCGTATTTTATGCGGCGAAGGAACCGGGAGCCGAGCCGTTCGTGAAGGCAGGTAAGCAGGTGTCCAAGGGCGACCCTGTCTGCATCATCGAAGCGATGAAGACGATGAACGAAATCAGCGCTTCCGTGAGCGGCGTGATCGTCAGCGTACTGGTGAAGGACGGTCAGACGGTGTCGGCGAACGACGCGCTGTTCCGCATCGCCGGAGGCAAGTAGCATGAGCACCGTACTGGTTGCCAACAGGGGCGAGATCGCGGTGCGCATCATCCGCACCTGCAAGAAGCTGGGCCTCAAAACTGTGGCTGTGTTTTCCGAAAACGACGAGGGCGGCATGCCCGTCAGGCTGGCGGACGCCAGCGTGTGCATCGGGCCGCGTCCCGCGGACAAGAGCTATCTCAACATCGACAGCATACTCGCGGCGGCGAAGGCTTACGGGGCGGATATGATCCACCCGGGCGTTGGCTTTCTGTCGGAAAACGAAGCGTTTGCGCGGGCCTGCACGGAAGAAGGCATCAAGTTCATCGGGCCGGACCCGGAGACGATGCTGATGCTGGGCGACAAACAGATGGCGCGCGACACGATGATCAAAAACGGTTTCCCCATCGTCCCGGGCTCAAACGGCACCGTGGGCGGCGCAAAGGAAGCGGCAGCAATCGCTAAGGAGATCGGATTTCCGCTGATGATCAAGGCGGCCAGAGGCGGCGGCGGCAAGGGCATCCGCGTGGTTCAGGACGCCTCGGCGCTGGAGAAGGAGTTCTCGTTGGTGTGCCGTGAAGCGGAGATGGCCTTTGGCGACGGCAGCGTCTATCTGGAGGCGTACCTGCCCGAGGCGCGCCACATCGAGGTGCAGATACTGGCGGATGAACATGGCCACGTGCTGCATCTGGGTACACGGGAATGCAGCCTGCAGCGCAAGAATCAGAAGCTGCTGGAGGAAGCGCCGGCGGCCAATGTGGATCCCGACGTCTTGGCGAAGATACAGCAGACTGCCGTGGACATTGCCCGGTGCGTGAATTACAAAAATGCGGGTACCGTGGAGTTTTTGCTGGCGAAGGATGGCCGCTTCTTCTTCATGGAGATGAACGCGCGCATACAGGTGGAACACCCGGTCACCGAGAGCCTTTACGGGCTTGATCTCGTCAAGGCGCAGATTCAGGTGGCGATGGGGCATCATATCAGCGTGCCGCAGGAATCTCTGATTCCGCGCGGCCATTCCATCGAATGCCGCATCAACGCGGAGGATCCGTCCGAGAGCTTTCGTCCGTCTCCGGGCATCATAAAGGGGATGGCGCTGCCGGGCGGCAACGGCATCCGCATCGATACCGGCTACGCGGCGGGCGACGAGATATCGCCGTATTATGACTCGATGGTATTAAAACTCATCGGGACGGGCGATGACCGCGACGAAGCCATCCGGCTGTGCGCGGGCGCGCTGGCGGAGCTGAAGATTGACGGCATCAGCCACAACGCCGAATTTGCGCGTGCCATGCTGGCCGACCCGGACTTTCAGTCGGGCAGCATACATACCAAATGGATCGAGCAGGTGTTCATTCACCGCTTCATGAGAGGTCGGCCATGAATCTGTTCAATGAAAAAGTAACGACGGGAACACCCGAAGAAAACATCAGCATGCCGGGTGCAGCATTACAGATGCTGCGCTGCGGCGGCTGCGGACGCGACATGGTCGCGGAAATCATCCATGCAGGCGATAGTGTCTGCCCTTATTGCGGTACGCTGTTCCGTCAGCCCGCATACCGGCGTATCGAGACCATCGTGGACACCGGCAGCTTTATCGAGATTGAGCGCGAGGCGGAGAGCAAGGACCCGCTCTCGTTCCCCGGTTACAAAACCAAGATGGCCAGCGAACGAGACAAGTCCAAGATGCAGGAGGGCGTGGTGATCGGCAAGGCCACCATCAAGGGGCTGCGCACCGCCATCGCCGTGATGGACTCGTACTTCATGATGGGCAGCATGGGCACCGTGGTGGGCGAAAAGATCGTCATCATTGCGGAGTTTGCCACGCTCAACAAGCTGCCGCTCATCATCTTCTGCGCGTCGGGCGGAGCGCGCATGCAGGAGGGCATACTGTCGCTGCTGCAGATGTCCCGCACCACCATCGCGCTGGCACGGCACAGTGCCAAGGGGCTGCTGCACATCAACGTGCTGACGCACCCCACCACCGGCGGCGTGACGGCCAGCTTTGCGATGCAGGGCGATATCACCATTGCGGAGCCGGGTGCACTGATCGGCTTTGCGGGCCCGCGCGTCATCGAGCAGACGGTACGCGACAAATTGCCGGAGGGCTTCCAGACGGCGGAGTATCTGTATGAACATGGCCTGCTCGATCGTATTGTGGAGCGCAAGGATATGCGCGAAACGCTGGCGGCTCTGCTGGCGCTGCACAGCTGCGAAGGCCGCCCCAAAACCTTTATAGAGGGAATATACGACGATGTCTTTAAACGAAATACAACCGCCGAATAACGGCGCGGGCGAACCCCAGGAGCTGGCTTGGGATCGCGTGATGAACGCCCGAAAAGAGAACAGGCCGCAGGCACGCGATTATCTCACCAAACTGTTTCATGGCGTGTTTGAAGTCAAGGGCGACAAATGCATGGGCGACGACGAGGCAATCGTAACCGCTATTGCGTGGTTCGAGAACTGTCCGGTGACGGTGATCGGCCAGCAGAAGGGGCACACGCTGGAGGAGCGCATGCGCTGCAACTTTGGCATGCCGAATCCGGAGGGCTACCGCAAATCGATGCGGGCGCTTCAGCAGGCCGAGAAGTTCCAGCGGCCGGTGATCTGCCTCGTGGACACGCCGGGGGCTTACTGCGGTGTGGACGCGGAGGCCAAGGGGCAGGGGCTCATCATCGCGGAACATCTGCGCGCGATGGCAACGGTCAGAACGCCCATCATTTCCATCATCATCGGCGAAGGCGGCAGCGGCGGTGCGCTGGCTCTGTCGCTGGCAGACCGGCTGATCATGCTGGAAAACAGTTACTTCTCGGTGATATCGCCCGAGGGCTGCGCGTCCATACTGTTCAAGGACAGCTCCATGGCGCAGGAGGCAGCCAAAAACTTAAAACTGACGGCGGCGGATTTGAAGCAGTTTCATATCGTGGACAGCGTCATCCGTGAACCGGAGGGCTTTTCGCGCTTCGATATGGACGCCAGCGTGGAGGACATCCGCCGGGTGATACGCGTCGCGCTGCGGCGGCTCACACGCGTGACGCCCGACCGGCTGGTGGAGAACCGGCACCAGAAATTCCTGAACATGAGGGGGCTCTGAGCGAGCCCGCTGCAATAACTTAGTAGAATAGAGAGGACATAAGGGTTGTTAGCTTCCGTAGAAATAGCAGGCATCGCCATCAAGGTGCCCGAAAGAACAGTAACGAATTTTGACTTGGAAAAGCTGGTAGACACCAACGACGAGTGGATTAAGAAGCGCACCGGCATCAGCACGAGGCATATATCAACGGGTGAAAAGTCCATCGATATGGCTGTTGAAGTCGCCCGCGGCGCGATCGAGCAGTCGGGTATTGACCAAAACGATATCGGTTTGATCATCGCCAGCACCATTACCAGCGAGCTGGTCACGCCGGGCATGTCAGGCTACGTCCAAAAGACGCTGGGCATTGAGAACTGCGCCAATATGGATGTGAACGCGGGATGCTCGGGCTTTGTCTACGCGCTGTCCACAGCAGCGAGCCTGATGGACACGCTGAATCTCAAAGCCGCGCTCGTGGTTTCCTCTGAAACGCTTTCCACATACACCGACTGGGCGGACAGGACCACCTGTGTGCTGTTCGGCGACGGCGCCGGTGCGGTGGTGCTGAAGAGAAGCGACACGCCCCGGCTGCACTTCCCCATACTGAGCGGTACGCCGGACCACCAGGACGTCATCATCTGCAGAAGGGACGAACGCAAAACCCCGTTTAACAGCATCGACGAAACGCAGGCCAAACGCGATTACATCCATATGGACGGTCGCGAGGTGTTTTCCTACGCCGTCGGCGCGGCGGGCGACGTTTTGCAGCAGCTGCTCGACATCTGCGGCGATAAGCCGTTTACCAAGATCGTCCCGCATCAGGCCAATGAAAAAATCATTGACTATTTAAAGAGAAGGCTGGACTATAACGCCGACCAATTCTTTTTAAATATCGCGGATTACGCGAACACATCATCAGCGACCATACCGATCGCCCTGTATGACGCATGCAAAAAGGGCTGGCTGCAAAAGGGGGACAGGGTTGCCCTTGTCGCCTTCGGAGCCGGACTGACCTGCGGCGGCATCGTGGTGGATTGGACAATATCACTTTAAAAAAGGAGAATTAAAATGGAAGAACTTATTATCAAAAACCTTGTGGAACAGCTTGAACTGGAACGCGGCGACATCACTTCGGACAGCCGCTTTGTCGAGGATTTCTCGATGGATTCGCTGGACATGGTGGAAATGCTGATCGACCTTGAGAAGCAGACGGGCGTCAAGATCCCCAACGAGGAGATCAAGGACATCCACACCGTGGGTGAGCTGGTGGCTTATCTGGAGGCAAAGAAGGGATGAAATACAGCCGCAGCATCTGCGCGCTGACGAAAACTGAGTACCCGCTGATACAGGGCGGCATGGCATGGGTCTCTGATGCAGACCTTGCCGCCGCCGTATCCATGGCGGGCGGACTCGGGGTCATCGCGGCGGGTAACGCGCCGCCCGACTGGGTGGAATCTCAAGTTAATCTGGTACGTGCTAAAACGGATAAACCTTTTGGTCTTAATGTGATGCTGTTGAGTCCGTATGTGGCGGAAGTGGCTGCTTTGGCGGCTGATATGCATGTTCCGGTGGTCATTACCGGCGCGGGCAACCCGGGACAATACATTAAGCGATGGAAAGCTGCGGGCTGCGTGGTCGCGCCTGTGGTGGCCAGCCGCGCTCTGGCAATTAAGATGGAACGCATGGGTGCGGATTTCGTGATCGCGGAGGGCTGCGAGGCGGGCGGACACATCGGCGAACTGACTTCGATGGTGCTGTGGCCGGACATCGCACGCAGCGTGAGCATTCCTGTGGTCGCGGCGGGCGGCATATTCGATGCGGATACCGTAGCGGCGGCATTCTGCCTGGGCGCTAAAGGCGTACAGGTGGGCACGCGGTTCATACTGGCCGAAGAGTGCACGGTGCACGAGGCATATAAAGAACGGGTTATTAAAGCCAGGGACATCGACAGCAAGGTGACAGGCCGCGTCACGGGCTATCCGGTGCGCTTGCTGAGAAGCCCGTTCGCAAGGGAGCTTGCATGCATTGAGTATGAGGAAAATGCGGTAGAGAAGCTGGAGAAGCTGGCTGAAGGCTCTCTGCAGCGCGCGGTGAAGAATGGCGACAAGGACAAAGGTTCGTTCATGGCAGGGCAGTGTGCATGTATGATTAACCGCATACAGCCCGCAGCGGACATCATTCAGGAGCTGTTCGATACGCAGCGCATCGGGAGCGTACTTAAAAATGCAGCCAGCCTGCTGGAGGTGGATCAATGAAGACGGCGTTTTTATTCCCCGGTCAGGGTGCTCAGACACCCGGTATGGGGGCGGACTTATATAATCATTCTGTTATTTACCGTCAAACATTTGATCTGTGCGAAGCGGGCGCGGAACTGGATTTGAAAGCGGCGTGCTTTGAGGGAACGGGGCTCACCGGCAGCGAGACAATACAGCCTGCCATATTCGCGCATACCGTGTCGCTGCTCAAGGCCATTCAAGCCGAGGGCATCCGCGCGGACATCTATGCCGGTCTGTCGCTGGGTGAATACAGCGCGCTCTGCGCGGCGGGTGTGATCTTGCCGGAGCAAGGGGCGGCGCTGGTCAGGAAGCGCGGCGCGATCATGGACGGCGCAATACCGCCCGGAGAGGGCGGCATGCTGTCGGTGATCGGTTTCACCGCGGAGCAGGTGGAGGAGGCTATCAAGGCCTATCCCGGGGTGTACCTCGCGAACCACCTGTCGGAGCAGCAGACGGTACTGGGCGGGCGAATGGACGACCTCACCGAGATCAAGGACGCGATGGAGCAGGCCGGCGCCAAGATGGTCACGTTTCTGGCCGTCCGGGGGCCGTCGCACTGCCCGCTGCTGAATGACGCGGCTGAGCAGTTCGCGGCAGAGCTTCAAAAGACGGAACTGGGCCCCATGAGCGGCACGGTATACAGCAACGCGCTGGGAGCGCCTTATCCGCCGGACGCGGATATCCGGGGGCTGCTGTGTGAGCAGATGCGCGCGCGTGTGCGCTGGCACGACGGCGTGGAACACATGCTGGCGGACGGCGTAACGCGGTTCGTGGAGATCGGCCCCGGCAACGTGCTCGCCAAGCTGCTAAAGCGGCGCGCGGGCAAGGCGGCGTCCGTTAAGTCGGTGGGCGGCGCGGAAACGCTGGAGGCTTTCATAAGCGAATGCGGGGAGGAAGACAAATGAGCAAAACGGCATTGGTTACCGGCGGCAGCGGCGGCATCGGGCAGGCAGTCTGCATAAAGCTCGCCCAAGCCGGATACGACGTGGCTGTACACTACCGGAGCGGCGCAGAACAGGCCGCGGACGTTTGCCGGCAGATAGAAGCGCTGGGGCAGCGCGCCGTCGCGGTTTCCGCCGATCTCACCGATCCGGTGGAATGCAAACGGCTGGTGCAGACCTGCATCAGTGAGCTGGGCGGTCTGGACGCGTTGGTCAACAACGCGGGCGTGACGGACGACGGGTTGATCATGCGCATGACGGATGAGCAGTATCACCGCGTGCTGCGGGCGAACCTGGACAGCTGCTTCTACTGCTCGCGCGAGGGCATGGCACACATGGCGCGCAAGCGCAGCGGACGCATCGTGAACATCACGTCGGTGGTGGGCATCACGGGCAATGCGGGACAGGCCAACTACGCCGCCTCCAAGGCCGGCATCATCGGCCTCACCAAGTCGTGCGCCAAGGAAGTTGCCAAGCGCGGTATCTGTGTGAACGCGGTGGCCCCTGGCTTCATCGAAACGGCGATGACCGACAAGCTGAGCGACGACGTGAAGCAGGCCATGAAGCAGGGAATTCCGCTGGGGCGTTTCGGCAAACCGGAGGACGTGGCCGACATGGTCGCGTTCCTGTGCGGCGACGGTGCATCGTATGTCACCGGTCAGGTGATCGTCGTGGATGGCGGTATGGTGATTTAGCGTTTGGAAAGGGTAAAGAGAATATGAAAGTTTACATAACCGGAATGGGCGCGGTGTCGCCCATCGGCATGAGTGCGGAAGAGTGTTTCAAGTCGGCTGCGGACGGTGTGTCCGGCATCAGTACACCAGAGAGCTTTGATTCCGAGCTGACGCAGATATTCGCAGCCGGACAGGTGAAGAACTTCACACCGGAGCCATACGTGAGTAAGCGCGAGGCCAAGCGCATGGCGCGGTTTACGCAGATGGCGATAGTGGCCGCGATGCAGGCCTGGGAGCAGAGCGGCATGCAGGAGGCGGGCTTTGACGCGGAGCGCGTGGGCGTGCTGCTGGGCAGCGGCATGGGCGGGCTGGACGTGATCTGTGAGCAGTATGAGGAGCTCAGAACCAATGGACCGCGCAGCGTGTCCTCACTGTTCATCCCGAAGGCCATCATCAATACCACGGGCGGTATGATCGCGATCAAGCTGGGTCTTTACGGCCCGTGTTTTGCCATTGTGACGGCATGTTCATCGGGCGCGGACGCCATCGGCCAGGCGTATTACATGGTCAAAGAGGGGAGAGCGGACGCGATACTGGTGGGCGGTGCGGAGTCGGTGATGACCGAACTCGCCGTGCAGGGCTTTCATCAGATGGGGGCGCTGTCCGAAAGCGCCGACATAACACGCGCGAGCATCCCGTTCGACAAGGATCGTCAGGGCTTCGTGATGGGTGAAGGCGCAGCGTTCATGCTGCTGGAGAGCGAGGAGTCGGTACGCCGCCGCGGCGCGAAGGCGCTGGGCGAGCTGGCCGGATACGCGCAGACGTGTGACGCGCACCACATCACCGCACCGCAGCCGGAGGGCGCACAGGCCGCCCGCGCAATGACGCTGGCGATGAAGGATGCAGGCATCGACAAGACTCAGGTGGGTTATATCAACGCGCACGGCACCAGCACGCCGCTCAACGACGCGTGCGAGAGCGCGGCCATCGAGATCTGCTTCGGCGACCATGCCAAAGCGCTGCGCGTCAGCTCCACCAAGTCGATGACAGGCCATATGCTGGGCGCGGCAGGCGCGTTTGAAGCGGTGATTTCAATCTGCGCGCTGAACGCCGGCATCGCGCCGCCGACCGTTGGTCTTGAAGAAGAGGCTGACGACTGCAGGCTCAACTACGTGAAGCATAAAGCACAGGCGTTAAACTGCGAATATGCGTTGTCCAACTCATTTGGGTTCGGCGGCCACAACAGCTGTCTGGTGCTGAAAAAAGCGTAAAGGATAACTTAAATGAACAAACTGAGCATTGATGAAATTAAGAAGATACTGCCGCACCGCGAGCCGTTTTTGATGGTGGACCGTGTGGACTTGCTGGAGCCGGGCGAATACGCCAAAGGCATCAAGGCCGTGAGCGCCAACGAGTGGTTCTTTCAGGGGCATTTCGCGGAATACAAGGTGATGCCGGGTGTGCTGATCGTGGAGGCGATGGCGCAGGTGGGCGGCATCGCGCTGCTGACGATGGAAGAGCTCAAAGGCCGCCTCGCGTTCCTCGGCAAGATCAAGAACGCAAAGTTTTCCGACAAGGTGGTTCCGGGTGACGTACTGGTGCTGGAAACGCGCATCGATACCCTCAAGGGCAGCGTGGGCATCGGCACCGGCACGGCGTCGGTGGACGGGCGGCAGGTGGCCAGCTGTGAGCTGATGTTCGCCATCGGCGACCCGGCTTAAAGAGTCACTCCTTGGCGTACTGGTCAAACAGCGCGTCTGTTTTGAGCGTATTGACGGGATCCAGCATTTCGCTGGACAAAAGCAGGCGGGCAACCTGCTTTTTTGTTTCCGCGGCATCGTCGCTGCCGATATCAAAAGACAACTCCGAGATATAATTTTTGAGCCTCCAGACTTCGATTTTAATCTTGAGGCCGTCCAGCTTGCCCTCGTAGTTCAGCGCCGCGACAGGCCCGTACAGCACGGACTCGCAAAGGTGAGCGAAGCCCTTGTTTGGCCCCTTCCAGTGGGTCAGCAGTCCCGGACAGTTCGCAAGCGCGAGGCGGCGGGATTCCAGCATGTCCGGCTGGCTGTCGGCGGTGAGCTTGTGTATGGATGAGAAGCTGATCGTCTTCTTGGAATACCCAAGGTCGATCTCCGGCTCAAAGCCGCGGTCGAATGCAACTGAGAGCGGCGTGTCCAACATCGCCTTGTAACCCGATTCGGTATACCGCTTCTTATAGGTCAGCTCCAGCTCATCCTTGTTCTGCCGGAACCGCACGGACCAGCCCCATTTCTTGAGCTTCTGGTCCGGCGTGTCCACATACCACACCGGCCTGTCCTTGGGTTCGCCGGAGATATCGAACAGCTCAATTAGCGCCGCGGACAGCGCAAAGCCCTTGTCCAGCGCTTTCTTGCTTTTCAGCATCAGCTTGACTTCGGTAGCGGGAATCTTTTCAGTCAGATCCAAAACAATGACCTCCAAAAGAATATCATGCAATTAGTCTTTGCGCCTGCGCCGCGATTATGCCAACGAATTCGGCGCAGCATCTTCGCATATTATGATATAATCAAATCATAAAATAATCGGATTTTGAGGTGCGCTGTGAGGAAGGGAAAAAAGATGCTTTGGATCATCACCGGCGTTGTTACGGCACTGATCGCCGTGTCTTTCGGCGTATACAAATGGATGAACGCGCGCAGCTTTCAGGCTGCAGGGGACATCGTCACCCATGCGGAAACGGACAGCAAAGAGGTGGCGCTGACTTTTGACGACGGCCCGACGGAATATACGCAAGAGATACTCGATATGCTGGATGAGCTGGACGTCAAAGGCACGTTCTTCCTGATCGGCGAGGCGATGGAAAGCCATACGGAGGAAGCGAAGGCCATCGTGGACGCCGGGCATCAGGTGGGCAGCCACGCGTACTCTCACCAGCGCATGGTGTTTAGGAGCGGCCAATTCATTGCGGATGAGCTTGATAAAACCAATGATCTGCTCCGGCAGGCGGGTTATGAGGGTGAGATCATGTTCCGCCCGCCGTACGGCAAGAAGCTGGTGTTGCTGCCGCTGGCGCTGCAAGAGCGCGGCATGACGACGGTGATGTGGAGCCGCGAGCCGGAATACGAGGGGGACCTGTCAGGCACAGCCGAGTCCATCGCGGACAACGTCGTGCAGATGGTGCAGCCGGGTGACATCATCGCGATGCACCTCATGTATGACAGCAGCGCACCCTCCCGCGAGGCGGTGCCTCTGATCGTGGAGCGGCTGCGGGATGAGGGCTACTCGTTCGTCACGGTGAGCGAGCTGCTCGACTGATTTCCGCTGTCAAAACGGCGGCGCGCTGAATACGATATTATATCGCAATATCGGTTAAGGAGGCGCTGTATGAGAGTGCTGAGGGCGGGCATGTCGGGCACCGACGTGATGGAGATCCAGGCGCTGCTGGCAAAGCTGGGGTACGACCTCGGGAACATAGACGGCGTATTCGGGCTGCAGACGCAAAACGCGGTAAAACGGTTCCAACGGGATTTCGGTCTGCTGCCGGACGGTATCATCGGGCTGAATACATACCGCACACTGGAGCGTTTTTTGCTGGGCTACGATACATACACGATCAGACCGGGTGACACGCTTTACGGCATCGCCCAAAGGTATGATACCAGTCTGCCGCTGCTGCAGGCTGCCAACCTGGCGCTGGACCCGTATAACCTGCGCACCGGGCAGACGGTCACTGTGCCGTACGGCATCGACGTGGTGGACACCAACATCGATTATACCTATGACGTACTTCAGCACGACATCCGAGGGCTCAAAGCGCGCTATCCGTTCATTGAGATCGGGGTGGCGGGGTACAGCTCGCTGGGCCGGGAGCTTGGCTACATCCGTCTGGGCACAGGCGCAAACGAAGTGTTCTACAACGCCGCGCACCACGGCCTTGAGTGGATCACGTCGCCGGTGCTGATGAAGTTCACGGAGGACTATGCGAAAGCATACGCGCTGGGCACGGAGATCAGCGGCTTTGACCCGCGTGAGATGTGGGAGAACAGCAGCATCTATATCATCCCGATGGTGAACCCGGACGGCGTGGATCTGGTGCTGAACGGCCTGCAGCGCAGCAACCCCAATTACAGCGAGCTGATACGCTGGAACCGGGGCAGCACGGACTTCTCCAAAGACTGGCAGTCCAACAACAACGGCGTGGACTTAAACCACAACTACAACGCCGCGTGGGAGGAATCCAAACAGGCTGAGGCGGTGCTGGGCATCACCGGGCCGGGACCCACAAGGTTCTCCGGGCCTTACCCGGAATCCGAGCCGGAGTCGCGCGCGATGGCGGATTTTACGCGTGCCCATGATTTCCGTCTCGTAATGGCGTATCACAGCCAGGGCGAGGTGATATTCTGGAACTTCGAGAATCTCGCGCCAGCCGAGGCGCAGACGATCGGTGAATCGCTGGCGGGGCTGAGCGGCTACGAGCTGGCGGAGCCGGAAGGGCCGGCCTCATACGCGGGCTACAAGGACTGGTTCATACAGGACTACCGCCGGCCCGGGTATACGGTGGAGGTGGGGCGTGGCAGAAACCCGCTGCCGATATCCCAGTTTAGCACCATATACGCCGACAACCGCCCGATGCTGCTGTACGCGGCGACAGTATAGCCTGTTTTGCCGGAGAGTGCCCGAAGCCTCTCCTTTGCATTTGACAAATTTGGACAGTTTTATACAGTGTAGTTATGGGTTCAGCGCTTGTTTACAAAGGAGCTTTATGGAAACGGGTCAGTTTGCGTACATCAGCGTCTACAGCGATTTGCGGGACAAGATACGGGAGGGGAAGCACCCCGTCGGCAGCTTGCTTCCGCCCGAATCCGCGCTGTGCGGCATATACGGCGTCAGCCGGACGACGGTGAGGAACGCCATGCACCTGCTGGAGAGCGAAGGCTACGTGAAGGCGCAGCAGGGCTACGGCACGGAGGTGCTTGATTTCCGCACGATACAGAAGCTCAATTACATCTCATCCTTTACGCGCACGTTGGAAGCCAAGGGGTTTACGGTTTCAACAAAAAGCATGCATATCGATACCGTCAAGCCCCCCGAACTGCTGGCGCGCGAGCTGAATATTTCTGAAAAGACGGATGTGGTGCGCGTACAGCGCCTGCAGGCGGCCAACAAAAAGCCTGTCGCCTATATCACCGACTACATCATCGCCAGCCTGGTCACCGGCATTGAGCAGGATGTCGGCAAATTCGTATCGCTCTATAAGCATATCGAGAAGAACTACGGCATCACCATCACCTCCGCGGTGGACACCATCAAAGCGCAGACGGCTGACTTCATGCTGGCGGAAATGCTCGGCATATCCGCGGGCAGCCCGATACTCGCCAATCATCGTGTTGTCTGTAGCCATGGCGTGCCGATACTGGTGAACGATGTGCTGATGGATGGCAACCGCATGGAGTATTCGGTGGCTGTCGAAGGGCGCATTGAGCCGTAGTACCGTTTAAGATTTGCATCGCCGCCCGGGCAGAATGGCCTTCCAATATATTTCTTTCGCAAATTCTTGACTATAAACATAATGATGTTATAGACTATTAGCATATAATTTAAATACATTTATCCGGAGGGACAATCCATGACACAGCCCGAACTGGCGAAGATGCTGGATGTGACGCTGGTACAGAACGCGCACACCGAAGCCGAGATACAAAGCTTAATCGATCATGCGCGCAAGTATTCTTTCGCGTGCGTGTTCACGCTGTCGTGCTACTTAAAGCAGGTGGTGGAGGGCCTTGCGGGCACCGGTGTGCACGCGGGCGGGCCGGTGGGTTACCCGTCGGGCGGCGAGTTCACGGAAATAAAGGTGGCGGAGGCAAAGCGTACCATCGAGCTGGGCGCGGACGAGCTGGATATGGTGATCAACCTCGGGTGGATGCTGAGCGGACGGTACGACCTGGTGCTCGACGAGCTGAAGCGCGTCCGAGAAGCGGCGGAAGACAAGCCGCTCAAATGCATCATTGAGATCGGCTGTCTGGACGAATACAACGCCAAAAAGGCGTGCGAGCTGGTGGTGCAGTCGGGCGCGGATTACGTGAAGACAGGCACGGGCTGGTTTGCTCCCGCGACAATCGAGCAGGTGCGGCTGATCAAGTCCGTGGTGGGCAGCGACGTTTATATCAAGGCGGCGGGCGGTATCCGGACGCTGGAAGCCATCGAGGCGTTCCGCGCAGAAGGCGTGCACCGAATGGGGCTGGGGCTCACCAGCGCGGTTAATATACTGATTTCACTTGCGTAGGCCGGAGGGGGAAAACGATGGGAATGCTGGAAGGCAAGGTGGCGCTGGTCACCGGCGGCGGACGCGGACTCGGTGCGGCGCTGTGCAAAAGGCTGGCGGATGAGGGCTGCCGGGTGACGGTGGCGGATGTGGCGGAACAGAACGCACAGGCAGTGGCGGAGCAGCTGCCGGACGCGCTGGGCATCGGCTGCGATGTGACGGACTACGCGCAGTGCGTGGCGGCCTACGAGCGCACGATAGAGAAATTCGGCCAGCTGGACATACTCGTCGCCAACGCGGGAATACTCAAGTCCGGGGCGATCAACGAAATAGACATCGCTGATTGGAGACAGGTGATTGAAGTGAACCTGCTGGGCAGCTTCCATATCATGAAAGCCTGCGCCCAGCACTTTATCGACAAGCGGTCCGGCTGCATCATACAGATTAACAGCAAGACCGGAAAAAAAGGCAGCTATAAAAGCTCCGCCTACGCGTCGTCTAAGTTCGGCGGCATCGGGCTGGTGCAGAGTCTGGCGCTGGAGTTTGCGCCGTTCGGCGTGCGCGTCAACGCGATATGCCCCGGCAACCTGCTGGATTCCCCGCTGTGGCGCGAGGGCGAGAACGCGCTGATCAACCAATATGCGCGCAACCGCGGCCAGAGTGTGGAAGAAACGCTGGAGCATTATATGAAGCAGATACCGATGGGGCGCAGCTGCGAATATGAGGATGTCGCCAATGTGATGGTGTTTCTGGCCAGCGACCTGTCTTCCTACATGACGGGGCAGGCCATCAATGTGACCGGCGGCTTTGAAATGCGCTGACAACGGAGGAAAGCTTGAAGACCAGAGCGGTTAGGCTATATGGAAAAAATGATCTGAGGCTGGAAGAGTTTGAGCTGCCTGCCATGCAGCCGGACGAAATACTGGCGCGCATCGTCACCGACTCCATCTGCATGTCCACCTACAAGACGGCGATACAGGGCGAGGACCACAAGCGTGTGCCCAAAGACATCGCCCAAAACCCGGTGATGATGGGGCACGAGTTCTGCGGTGAGATCGTCGAGGCGGGCGAACGGTGGAAGGGCGAATTTGCACCCGGTGAGCGGTTTGTGATGCAGACGGCGCTCAACTACAAGGGCTCGATGGCCGCGCCGGGGTTTTCCTTCCCATATGTGGGCGGCAACGCGACGTACATCATCATACCGTCCGTCGTGATGGAGATCGGCCACCTGATCAAGTATGAAGCGCGCCACTTTTATCAGGGCTCGCTGGTGGAGCCGATGGGCTGCATTATCGGTGCGTATCACGCCAGCTATCACACTCAGCCGGGCCGATACACGCATGACATGGGTATACGCCAAGGCGGAAGCTTGGCGCTGCTGGGTGCGTGCGGGCCGATGGGGCTGGGCGCGATCGACTATGCGCTGCACGCGGACAGGCGGCCTTCGGTGCTGGTGGTGACGGACATCGACGACGGGCGGTTATCGCGGGCGGAATCGATATTCTCCGTGGATGCGGCGCGTCAGGCGGGAGTGCGGCTTACCTATGTAAATACGGCGAAGCAGGAAGATCCGGTGCGGGCGCTGCGCGCTAAGACGGAGCACGGCTTCGACGACGTGATGGTGTTTGCACAGGTTTCCGCCGTGATCGAGCAGGCGGATGCGCTGCTGGCACGGGACGGCTGCCTGAACTTTTTCGCCGGACCCACGAACACGGCGCTCAGCGCCAACCTCAACTTCTATAACGTGCATTACGGTGGCACGCATGTGACGGGCACCAGCGGCGGCAACACGAACGATATGCGCGAAGCGGTGCGGCTGATGGGGGCGGGGCGCATTGACCCGTCTGCGATGATCACGCACGTGGGCGGCCTCGATTCGGTGATCGATACCACGCTGAACCTGCCGCATATCAGCGGCGGCAAAAAGCTGGTGTATGTGCAGATCAGCATGCCGATGACGCCGCTTGACGAGCTGCACAGGCTGGGCGATACGGACAGGCGGTATCTGGAACTGGCAGACATCGTCAGGCGGCATAATGGGCTGTGGTCCGGCGAAGCAGAGGACTGCCTGCTCGCCATACACTCAAGGCCAATAAACAGTGATATATAACGTCTGAAAGGGCGGAACCATGCGTTGCGGCTTTGCTGGAAAGGCATCATAGTAAAACGATGGGAGAAAGCATATGGCCCCGCCGGTTTCACAGATGACCGGCGGGGCTGCTTCACACGCGGGATAACAGGAGAGCATTATGAAAGCGGTATTGATCGGAACGGGCAAGATCGGACGGGGCATCATCGCGAAGTCTCTGGTGAACGCTGGCTTTGAGCTGACGATGCTGGACGTGAACGCAGCGCTTATCAGCCTGCTGCGCGACGCAGGCGCTTATACGGTGCGCTCGATTGATAACGATACGGATTATACCGAAACTGTGAGCGGCTATCAGGCGGCGCTGCTCTCCTCAGACTCGGCAAAAATGGCTGTATGCGAAGCGGATATCATACTTGTGTCCGTGGGCGTCAACAACCTGCCCGCGCTGATGAAAACGGTTGCGCCGTATCTGCTGGAGCGCATGCGGCAGAACCGCCCGCCCGCGGATATGATATTCTGCGAAAACTTTGTGGGCGTGCGCGTGCACATCAACGGCATACTCGGCGAGCTCGGCATAGACACGGCGGTGTTTGAGGGGCGGCTGGGCTTCGCGGGCGGCAGCGTGGGCGTGGTGGTGCCGCCGCCCGCCGATCCGCTGTACATCGTCAAGGGGCCGTATGAGGACATCCACGTCGAGGAGGCAGCGCTGATCACGCCCATCCGCATACCGCATTTCGTGCCGGTCGGCAGCTTCGAACTGTGCATCCGCGAGAAGCTGTATATATACAACATGGCCCATGCGCTCACGTCGTATCTGGGCTGGCTGCAAGGCTATGAGTATGTGGACGAAGCCTTCGCCTCACCCGGCATCAACGAAGTCGCCCGTCCCGCGATGGAGGCTGTGGCGCTGGCGCTGGCGCTCGAATACGGCGTATCGCCCGAAAAGGAGATGGAGGAGGTTGCGGACATCCAGCGCCGCATCTGCAACCGCCACATCCGCGACACCGTGGTGCGCATCGCGGAAGATCCGGTGCGCAAGCTGAGCGGAGACGACCGGCTGGTGGGGGCATACCGCCTAACACAGAAACACGGGGTGGACGGCAGCCCAATACTTAAGGGCATTGCCGCCGGTTTTCTGTTTGCGGAACCCGCGGACGGCAGCGCCATGCGGATACAGGAGCACATCGCCAGCAATGGCATTGAGAGTGCGGTCAGGCACTTTACCGGACTGGGCGAAGCGGATGTCTCACAGATCTGCCGCCTGTACAGCGCATTGAAGGCAGGGCATACCGTCCGCCGCGTGTAACAGAATTTACCCACATTTAGCCCAATGCAAATTGAATTCTGAGGCCTGAAATGATACATTGATAGTATCACAACGAATAAGGAGCCTGCGGACTATGAAGCTGAACTATGGCAAGACCGTGCTCGTCGGGCTGGCGTTTCTCACTATATCTGCCTTCTGGCAGCTTTATGATTTCATTGTTCCCCTGATACTTAAAAATACGTTCGGTGTCAGTGACACCTGGGCCGGGTTCATCATGTCGGCGGATAACATATTCGCTCTGTTCATGCTGCCCCTGTTCGGGCTGCTGTCCGATAAGACCCATACGCGCTTCGGCCGCCGTATGCCGTATATTATCATTGGCACCGTGGCGGCGGTTGTATTTATGATGGGCATACCGTTCGCTGCGCACACGCGTCTGCTGTGGCTGTTTATCGCTGCACTGGGGCTGGTGCTTGTTTCGATGTCCGTATACCGCTCGCCCGCGGTGGCGCTGATGCCCGATGTGACGCCCAAGCCGCTGCGCTCCAAGGGCAACGCGGTGATCAACCTGATGGGTGCACTGGGCGGCGCGCTGATACTGCTGCTCAACGCCTTTCTCGCGCCGGATAGCAAGAGTGCGGACGCCAACTACTGGCCGATATTCATCACCGTGGCTGTCATCATGGCGGCGGGAGTGCTGGCGGTGGTACTGACGGTCAATGAGCCGCGGCTGGTGAAGAAGATGCGGCAGGACAGCGCGGCGATGGGCATCGACGCCGAGGAGGCGAGCGAAGCGCCCGAGGCTAAGACGATCAGCTACAGGATGCCGTCTGCCGTCCGCGCCAGTATGATACTGATACTGGTATCGATATTCCTGTGGTTCATGGGCTACAACGCCGTGACCACCGCGTTCTCCAAATACGCCGTCAACGCGCTGGGGCTGGCAGAGGGGCAGGCGTCGCTGATACTGATGGTGGCGGTGGTCGCCGCGACGGTGGCCTTCCTGCCGGTGGGCATCATATCGTCCAGGGTGGGCCGCCGAAAGAGTATACTGTTCGGCGTGGTGCTGCTGACCGCTTCGTTCGGAACGGCGGCGCTGTACACCGCGTACAGCCCGCTGATGTACGTCAACTTCGCGATGGCAGGCATTGCGTGGGCCTGCATCAACGTCAACTCGCTGCCCATGGTGCTGGAGATGTCCAAAGGCGCCAATGTGGGCAAATATACGGGGTACTACTACACATTCTCGATGGCGGCGCAGGTGGTGACGCCCATCGTATCCGGCGCGCTGCTGGAGCATGTGGGCTATTTCACGCTGCTGCCGTACAGCGCGTTCTTTGTGGCGCTGGCGTTTATCACGATGCTGTTTGTGCGCCATGGCGACTCCAGGCCGACGAAACCGGCATCCAAACTGGAAGCGCTGGGCACGGGGGACTGATGACAGCTTAAGGGGGCAAACTCATGGTTTACTTGATTGTTGCGGGTGCGGTTGTGGCTTTGGTCGCGCTGTATGCCTTCATGACAGCGCCGGGGCGTTTGCCGCGCGGCACGGACGAACTGTGGGAGGCGCACTATGCGCACCGCGGCTTGTACAGCAAGGACCAGTCGGTGCCCGAGAACTCGCTGGCGGCGTTTGCCGCGGCAGCGGAGGCGGGCTACGGCATGGAGCTGGACATCACCATCACGGCGGACGACGAAGCGGCGGTGTTTCACGATGATATGCTGACACGCGCGTGCGGTGTGGACAAGGACATACGCGGCTGCACGCTGGACGAGCTGCGCGGCTGCCGCCTATTCGGTACAACGGAGGGCATACCGCTGTTCAGTGAGATGCTGGAGCTGGTGGACGGGCGCGTGCCGCTGATCGTGGAGCTGAAATCCGCCAAACGCTACCGGGAGCTGTGCGCCGAAGCCGCAGCGCTGCTGGACGTATATGCCGGGCCGTACTGCATCGAGTCGTTCGATCCGCGCATCGTCCGGTGGTTTTACAAGCACCGCCCCGGCGTGGTGCGCGGGCAGCTGGCAGGCGGCCTCCGGTCGTACGAGACCACGACGTTTATTCAGAGTTTGCTGATGTCGTCGCTGCTGACCAACGCAATGTGCCGTCCGCACTTTGTGGCTTACCGTCATCAGGACGTTTACCGGAAGATAGGGCTGCGCGCATATAAACTGATGGGCGGCAGACTGGTGGCATGGACGGTGCAGAATTACGAAGACGCCCAATCCTTGCGGAAATATTTCGATGCCATTATATTTGAGTTTTTCCGTCCCTGAGCTTTTAGTCTGTACATGAGCGCCCGGATGCATTACAATCTTTTTGAGCGGACATGAGGGCGCTTTGGGCGGGGTTGTGACTTGACGCCCGGGCGTGGCGCAAAAACACATAAGGGGACGGTTTAGTACATGAAAAGACTGATTGGCAAAAGAGCGGTAATTACGGGGGCGGCTCAAGGCCTCGGGCAGGCGCTGGCGCTTCGCCTGGCAGCCGAGGGCGCGCGCGTCGTCATCGGGGATGTGAGCCTGGAAGGCGCAAAGCAAACGGCGGCCATGCTGGAGGGCGGCGCGGCCTTCTCTCTGGATGTGACGGACTACGCTTCGTGCGAAGCTTTTATCAGCAGCGCAGCGAATGTGCTGGGCGGTATCGACCTGTTGGTTTCCAACGCGGCCATACTTATCTCAGGCGCGATAGAGGAATTTGACTCCGACAGGTGGAAAAAGGTAATCGATGTCAACCTGTGCGGCTGCTACAACATCTGTAAAGCGGCCGTGCCGTATCTGAAGCAGAATGAGGGCGTGATCGTTCAGATCAATTCCAAGAGCGGCAAGAAGGGTTCATTCAAGAATTCGGCATACGCGGCGTCCAAGTTCGGCGGCATCGGGCTGGTGCAGAGCCTTGCGCTGGAGCTGGCTGAGTACAAGGTGCGCGTCAACGCGATCTGCCCCGGCAATTTGCTGGATTCGCCGCTGTGGGTGAACAGCCTGTTCAAGCAATACGCCAAAAATCAGGGGATCAGCGAGGAGCAGGTGCGGCAGAAGTATATCGACCAGGTACCGCTCAAGCGCGGATGCACCTACGACGACGTGGCGAACCTGATGGTGTTTCTGGCCAGCGGGGAGTCCAGCTATATGACAGGGCAGGCCATCAACGTAACGGGCGGCCAGCAGATGAATTGACGTTCGCCCTTTTAGCGTGTTAACAGCGCGGCGGGCGAGGACACTATTTCTGACAGGAGGGGCTGGCATTGGCGGAGAAGACGATCGTGTGCTATGGAGACTCGAACACATGGGGATATATTCCGGTGACCGGCGACCGGTACGATGAACACACCAGATGGCCCCGCCGTATGGCAGAGATGCTGGGCGCGGGGTTCTATGTGGCTGAGCAGGGACTGAACGGCCGGACGACCGCGTTCGACGATCCGGTCGAGCCTTTCAGGAATGGCCGCAAATCGCTGGAGGTGTGTCTGCTGATGCACAGCCCCATAGACCTGTTTGTTGTGATGCTGGGCACCAACGACACGAAGCATTTTCTGCACCTGACGCCATATATGATCTCCAAAGGCCTTGAGTCGATCATCAGGGAAGCGGGGCGCACGCAATACGGACGCGGCGGCCGGCCACCCAAAATACTGGTGGTTTCTCCCGTTCATATTTTGGCTGAGGGCTTCAACGACCATATCCGCGAATACTTTGATGAAAAGTCCGCGGAAAAAGCGGGCATGCTGGCCGATGCCTACAGGCAGATCGCGCAGGAGAACGACAGCGCCTTTCTTGATGCCGCGCAGTATGCGAAGCCGAGCCTGGGAGACGGCATCCATATGGAGCCAGAGGATCATCTGGCGCTGGCAACAGCTGTCACAAAAAAGGTGCGGCAGATGCTGGTGTGACCGGATGCCGGGGCGCTGAAATATTTGATTGAAAAAGAGCTGACTGCGTCGCCGCAATCAGCTCTTCTTTATAGTCTGATGTTACTTCTGAAGTGATTACTTCATGAAGCTGCCGGCCTTCATTTGCTCGACATATTCAGCGAATTTGTCCTGGACTTCCTGGGAAACCAGCTCAGTGTTGATCTGGCCGACGCTCAGGCAGCCGTTCTCAAGCGAACCGTAAACGACCTGGTTGCCGAAGGTGCCGTCTGCCACAGCCTGCATGCAGATCTTGAGCATGCCGGCGTTGTCGGTCACGACGCTGGAGATCACGCAGGGGTTCTGGCCCAGTAGGTCGGCAGGCTGTCCGATATCGTAGATACCGATTTCGCCTTCGCCGTTGGCCGCATCGATAGCCTGACGGGCGCCCGAGTCCACCGCGGACGCATCGCCGAAGAACACGTCAGCTTTTTCGCTGATCATCGAGTTGGCAAGCTCCATGCCCTTGGCCGTGTCGCTGAAGAAACCGGCATAAGCGGAGAGCACCTTGATGTCGGGGTTGATGAACTTGGCCGCTTCTTCATAGGAAGCCAGCTTGGTCTTCGTGGTATCGAGCTCCATGCCGCCGATGAATCCCAGAACGCTGCTCTTGGACATAAGGCCCGCCAGCGAACCGGCGATCCAGCCGATTTCCTGCGCGTTGGGCAGCATGCTCATGATGTTGTCAGTCGGGAGCGCCGGGATGCCGTTCAGCACCGCAAAGGCGATCTCCGGATAATCCGCAGCAACCTGCTTGGTGGCATCGCTGTACTGGTTGCCCGGCAGGAAGATCATGTCGTAACCCAACTGGCAGTAGCTTTCGATGGAGCTGACATAGTCGGCCACATCGATGCTGTCGGTGTAAGCGGATTCCCAGCCGAAGTCCTCAGCCGCTTTTACCATCGCGTTGTGCCAGCCGCCGTCCGATATGCTGGAATCGCACACTATGGCAACCTTGTAAACCTTGCCGTCAGCCGGCGCGGCGCTTTCGTCAGCGGGAGCTGCGGACTCATCGGTCGCGGGAGCTTCCGAAGGAGCGGCGGACTCAGTCACTGCCGGAGCGGGGGTGCCGCAGGCGGTCAGTGCCAATGCCATAACGAGAGCAAGGATTAAAGCCAATACTCTTTTCATTCTGTTTCCTCCTGTTGTTGGATAAATTTATCATAATACCCGCTTACGGGTATGTTATGATCTTCATATACGACCGCATACAGCGCGATCATCTTTCCTCCCTGAAATACGGCTTGCCGCTGGCTTTGGGGCCGGCTTTGCGGCTGCCGAACACAAACAGAACAATCAGCGTGCACAGATACGGGATCATCTGGAACAGCTGATACGGCGTGTCGGTGCTCATGACCTGCAATCGGAGCTGCAGCGCGTCAAAGAAGCCGAACAGCAGGCAGGCCAGCAGCACGCCGCCGGAGGTCTAGCGCCCGAAAATGACGGCGGACAGAGCGATGAAGCCGCGGCCCGCGACCACGCCGTCCGAATATGTGTTGACGTAGCAGGTGGTGAGGTATGCACCGCCGATACCGGCCATCATGCCGCAGATGATTGCGGCGATGTACTTCTGTTTGATGACACTGATGCCCAGCGTCTCCGCTGCTTTGGGGAATTCGCCGACAGCCTTGTAATTCAGACCCGCCTTGGTTCTGTTGAAGAACACAGCTGTGAACACCACCATCAGATAGGCGAGGTACACCATCGGCGTCTGGTTGAACAGCAGGTTGCCGATGAAAGGGATATCCTTCAGATAGGGGATGGCTACCGTAGACATCAGCGTGCCCTGCGCCAGCGTGGAGCTGACGCCAAAATAGACACGGTAGATGAAGGCTGCCACGGCGGGGGCGAAGATGTTGATGGCCATGCCGTAAACGATCTGCTGGGCGCGGAGTGTGATGGTGCAGAACGCATAGATCATGTTGACCAGTATGCCGCCGACCGCGCCGGCCATGATACCAAGATACGCGTTTCCGGTCAAAAAGCTTATCATAAAGCCCGACAGCGCACCAAACGTCATGATACCGTCGAGGCCGATATTGACAAGCCCTGCGCGTTCAGAATAAAGCTCAGCCAGGGCAACCAGCAGTATCGGGGTTGCCATGCGGACTGTGGAAAGAAGTATCTCCGAAGCAAATTCCATTTATGCCGCCTCCTTTTTTCTGCGGGCAGTCCTTGTTTTGAAAAACTGCTTGATTTGCGGTAAATGTACGATGGCAAAACCGGCGACGGCGAACACGATAACCATGGCCTGAATGATGTCGATGACCGAGGTGGGAACGCCGCTGCCAAAAACCCATATTATAGGCAAAAAATAGCGTTGCCTTTAGGATTTACAAAAAAACCATTGATAAAATCACTGATCCTTTCAAGAAAGAAATACAAAAATATTTAGGGCAACACCGCACAGAAGCCAAGCGAAATGAAATATGGTAAAATAGTAACATGGATAAACAAATAACACTGTCCGCGATTAGTGACGAGCTGGCTCAGGTCAGGACGAAGAAAAAAGAGTTTCTGGAGCAGATTGAAAGAATCGTTCCATGGGGCGAATGGGTAGCTATGATAAAGCCGCACTACTACAAAGGGGAGCGCGGGAACAAGCCCTACGAATTGGAAAAGATGCTTCGCCTGCATGTGTTACAGAATCTATATGATTTATCCGATGAAGCGACTTCGGCGGAAGCCATAGACAGCCGTGCGTTTTCTGAGTTTTGCGGCGTGGATTCAAGCAATCAGGTGCCAGACGGGGATACAATCGGGCGATTCCGCAACATACTGGTTCGCAACGGGCTACAGGAAAAGCTTTTTGCGCAAGTGATCGACATGTTACAGCAAAAGGGCTTGTTGCTCAGGAAAGGAACCATTGTGGATTCCACGCTCATAGAGGCTCCGTCCTCCACGAAGAATCGTGAGAGACAACGGGATTCGGAAGCTCGTCAAGTAAAGAAAGGCAATGCATGGCACTTTGGATATAAGGCGCACATTGGCGTGGACAGAAAAACCGGGTTGGTGCACCATCTGGAAGTGACCGGTGCAAATGTCCACGACGTGACGGTCGTTCCTAAGTTACTTACTGGCGAAGAGACAGAAGTCTATGGCGACAGTGGCTATCTGGGTGCAGAAAAGCGCGAAGATGCCATCATCTATAATGACCAAGGCAGGAAAATCCGTTATAAAACCAACCGTAGACCTTCACAAAGTAAAAACCGTTCTATGCGTTCTCAGGCCCAAATTAAGCGCCGTGAGCACGAGAAATCATCTGTCCGAGCAAAGGTCGAGCATGTCTTCGGAGTCGTCAAGAAGCAGTTCCGATATCGAAAAACGCGATACCGAGGTCTGCGAAAACAAACGGCAAAACTGAATATGATGTTCGCACTGGCGAATCTCTATCTGGCTGACAGGCCTTGCCTGTTGGCTTAACTGGGATTCCCGTGCGGCTAAGATTTCCACAAGTCGTACACTTTCGGTCAATTCAGTTTACATTCACAATATCAAATGGTCAGTTGTGCGGTGTTGCC
>JAEZHF010000073.1 GCA_023416745.1 Bacillota bacterium | reverse complement strand
ATATGAAAGTCATTGGATGTTAGATCCAATGACTTTTTTTGTGAAATATTGATAGATGAAAGGTATTATATCAAGTACTTTAAGAAATAATAACATAATAGAGAATGGATATAAGTAAAAGAGATGTAAAAATAGACAATTATATATTGACATTAACATGCTAACATGTTAGTGTATTAAGTAACATGTTAGATAATAAAAGTAACATGTTAGCGTGCTTTATCTTCAACACTATTAAAGGAGGGTTATTTTTATGGGAGCAGTAAATGTCATTATTGGTATCATTATGGTCCTGTCTTTCTTTGGATTGGTATGGTACTGCGTAAAGGGGTACAATCTTATTGTTGGCTTCTTCGTAATGTCTGTATTTTGGACAGCAATTGCGTTGGTTGGTAATGCAATCACACCCAATTCAGCAATGGCGGACAAAACACTCATTGATGTTCTGACTAACGTTTTTCAAACAGGTCCAGAAAACTATGGTAAGTCAATTCTAGTTAATGTATTCTTTGGAGCTTTTTTTGGTAGAATTTTAATTGACACCGGAATTGCAGCAACATTAATACGTAAGGTAGTTGAACTTGGTGGAGATAAACCAAGAATTACCATGTCGTTGCTGTGCATCGTTACTGCAGTTATTTTTACCTCTATGACAGGAATTGGACCGGTTATCTCTATCGCTGTTATTGTATTACAGATCATGCTTTCTCTAGGAATTCCTTCTCCTATTGCTTTATTTGCATTCATGGGATCTATCATGGCAGGTATCTTTGGAAATATTGTTAACTTCAAACAATACCAGGCTATCTTTGCAACTGCAAATGAAGCTTATGCAACCTACGATTATAATACATACTTTACCTTTGGAGTCATCGGTTTAGTAGTATCATTAATCATTGTAATTATTGTAGCGAATATCTCTTTAAGCAAGAAGAAGACCTCATACGCCTGGGCCGCAACCGCTGATTCCGGTAATATTGTAGATGCTCCCGTGATATCCTGGATCGCGGTTATTCTTCCGGTAATCGGTTTCGTTGTATTCAAGGTTCCGATTATCCTTGGCTTTATTATTTCTGGCTTATATGCTTTACTCACCTGTCGAAAGTTAAAGGGCGGCTTTGCCGAAGTCTGCAGAATGTTAGCTAAGCTTTTTGCAGATGGTGCAATTGATGTGGCACCGATGGTTGGTTTCCTCTTAACCCTGTCTATGTTTAATAATGCTGCTAATTATGCAGCACCTTACTTTAAAGAACTGTTTGGAAATGCTATCCCTACCAATGCCTTGTTATTATGCATCGCTTTCGCAGTTCTGACACCGCTCGGATTCTTTAGAGGCCCCATGAATTTAGTTGGTTGTGGTTCTGCAATTCTTGCAGTCGTAGTAGCAACAACAGCATGGCCGGTAGAATTTCTGTACCCGTTATTTGCGATTACCACGGTTGCACCGCAGCATCTTGACATTACACAGTCCTGGGTTGCCTGGGGCTTTGGATATACTAAGGTATCTACCAAGGACTACATGAAGATGTCAATTCCCAGTGGTTGGATTATCGGTATTATTCTTTGTACCATAGTTTATATTTTTTATGGACATTTAGTGTAATTATTTAATAGGACATTTGGTTAAATAAATTGATAAGGCCGGCTGCCGTTTCTATACGGTAGCCGGTTAATCATAAAAATATTATTGGATATACAAGTTTAAGCAATTTATTATGGTTAGAAGACCGATTAACCGGTTTTCTTGGATACTTTTTTGATAATGGAGGTAATCATCATGGGCAGAATGGTTAGAATGGGAATTGATGTAGGAGGGACGCACACGAAGGCAGTTGCAATCGATAATGATACACATGAGATTATTGGAAAGTCGTCCGTAAAAACCACGCATGATGATCCGAGAGGTGTAGCTGCTGGTGTTGTCCAGTGCTTTCAGAATTGTCTTAGAGAGCATGGTATTAAGCCGGAGGATGTTGTCTTTGTTGCTCATAGTACAACACAAGCAACCAATGCACTCGTCGAGGGCGATGTTGCTCAGGTTGGTATCATAGGCATGTCCAAGGGTGGACTCGAAGGCTTTTTGGCAAAAAGACAGACCAAAATTGAGAACATCAACTTAGGAAATGGCAAAGAAATAATGATTTATAACAGTTATATAAATGTTAATAAGATGACGGAAGCTTCATTGCTTCAAATCATTGACGATTTAATGAAACAGGGTGCACAGGTTATTGTACCTTCCATGGCATTCGGTGTTGATAACGATAAGCCGGAGAAATCAGTGTATGCAGAAACAGAGAAAAGAAACATTCCGACAACAATGGCTTCTGATATAACCAAGCTTTATGGTCTAACAAGAAGAACCAGAACAGCAGCGATTAATGCCAGTATTCTTCCGAAAATGTTGGATACTGCCAACTCCACTGAACAATCGGTAAGAGGTGCCGGAGTCAATGTACCTCTTATGATAATGAGAGGGGATGGCGGTGTTATGGAAATAAATGAAATCAAAACACGCCCGGTACTTACAATGCTTTCCGGTCCAGCAGCATCTGTTATGGGATCATTGATGTATCT
>JAEZHF010000056.1 GCA_023416745.1 Bacillota bacterium | reverse complement strand
ACAGGCCGGGTGCAAAACTGGGGACAGATTCTTCTTCAGCTCTCTGTTTTCTTCCCGGATAAGGTTAAATCTTCACTGGCTTGATCTTATGGGTTCAGTGAAAGCACAAAACTATTTACAGACCCTAACTACCTACTGAATATCAATCGTTCCGGCCTTGCCTGACAGCGCGCCGGGGATCAGCTCAAGAGCCATGCACCATTCGGCTCTTTTGGTGCTGTCGGCGGTGTGCCGTTCTCCATTTGCGATAATATCTACCCGCCCCCCCCTAAAACCACTTCCTCCGCTTGAAAAACACCAGGCTGACGATCACCACCGCGACGGAGATGATGATGACCATGGGGTAGCCGAAGCTCCAGCGGAATTCGGGCATCTGCAGGTTCATGCCGTACCAGCCCACGATGAACGTGAGCGGCAGGAATATGGCAGTGATCACGGTGAACAGCTTCATGATGCGGCTCAGGCTGATGTCCACCTCGGCCTGATAGGTTTCGCGCACCTGCGTCACGTAATCGCGCAGGTTGAGTACCGCTTGGTAGAGACGGTCGGCGCGGCTGGCGAGCACCTTGAACGAACGCTCGGCGCTGTCGGACAGCAGATGGTCGTCGTTCTCCTGCAGCATGTCCAGCACAATGAGCAGCTGCTCGTAATGCCGCTTGTAGGCCATCAGCCGGTGGCGCAGCGAGATGATCTCGCGCACGGCGCTGCGTTTGCCCGCTGTGATGAGCGCATTCTCAAGGTCGGTGATCTCCTGCTCGAAGTCCTCCAACGCTTCGGTGCCGCCCGTGTTAAGCCGTTCGAAGAACAGCAGCAGCAAACGCTCGGGGGACAGCGGCGTCACCTCCCCGTCCAGCGCGTCCGCCAGCATTTGCTGCACCGTTTCGGGCTGCGCGCAGGCGAACAGCAGCAGACGGCCGGTGAAGTAGACGCACACTTTTTTGGGCGGGATGGAGGGGGAACCGTTATCCAGCAGGTTGACGCACGCGAAGCCAAAACCCTCGTGGCTCTCACAGGCCATCGCGCGGCTTTGGAGCGCGTTGTCCATCGGCGGCGCGGGCAGGCCGAAGCGGGTGAGCAGCGGCCGCGCTTCCTCCGGTGCCGCGAACACGGCATAGCTGCCGTCCTTGCGCACGGTTTCAGGCTGTGCGGCACGGGACATTGCGTTTTCGATCTCGTATACCACCATTGGCGTTTCCTGCCTGACGTTAAGCGTACCAGGCCGTGCGGCACTGGCCATAATGCTGCCATATTCCTTATTGCGGCGCTGCGACAATACCGTCCCGCCTGAGCGCATGGCGCAGCAGATTGGTCAGATAAACAATAATATGCGCAACAGTCCGGTTTGTTATCATGAGATCGCTCCAAACAGCCGATAGAAATATCAAAGCAAATACGGCCGGATGAGAATGGCCGTATTTTAGCGTTTGCATGAAGAGGTAAAGGGCTTGAAGAAATCGACAGGGGTTGTTCTTTTTGGCCTGATCGGGCTGTTTATATGCGCGTATGCGGTGATGGAAGCGGTGAGCCCGGGCGGGTTGGGTTACATCCTTTCACCGCTGGGCGCGCTGGGCGCGGGCGCTGTGACGCTGGCTGCCTATATCAAAGCGGGCCGGACAAGGAAGATAGGCGTGGTCTGGCTGTGCTTTAGCCTGTCGTGCTTTTGCTGGGCGGCGGCGGATGTGATACTGGCGGTATATGCGCTGGGCTTCGGCGTGATCGCGGAGGACTATAACCTCGTCATGTCGCTGTACACGTGCACCAACCTGTTTATACTGGCTGCCGTGGGCGTGTTTGTGGTGTCGCATTTCAAGCGCTGGAACCGCGCGAAGCTGTTGCTGGACGCGGTGATGTTCAGCGCCGTCAGCCTGTTCACGATATGGATACTGTTCTATAACCGAGGCGGGGCCATTTTCAGCGTGCTGCTGCAGGACGGGGCGCTGTCGGTGATTTCCGTGCTGGCGGATTTTATGATCGCGATGTGTGTGGCGCTTTGGTTCCTGTCTGCCAAGGGCGGACGCGCTCCGCTGTTCGTGCTGCTGGCGATGCTGTCCATGGCGGCATTTTCGCTGACGGATCTGGTATACTGGCAGGTCAGCTTCAGCGGCGGATACTACCCGGGATCGGTGCTGGATGTGCTGGCCGTCGCAACGCTGCTGGGGGGAGCTGTGAGCGGCATACTGCGCTTGCAGCAGCCGGATATAATATTTGTGCCGTCCGTCAATTCGCGCGCGCGCTCGGCGCGGCTGCTCAAGGATGCGGTCATTGTGCTGCTGCCGCTGGGGGCGATGGCCGTCCACGGGTTTATAATGACTGAGCTGGCGGCGTTTATCGTGGCGGTGGTGATATACAAGAGCCTCAGCGTGCATTTTGAGGCCGGCATCCGCAAGGAGCTGCTGCTGGACCGCGAGATCAAGCTCAACGAGGAGCTGGGGCAGGTCATTGAACGGCACACGCGCGACCTTCGCCAGATGAATGAGGAGCTGCGTGCCAAGAACGAAGAGCTGATATTTTTGTCTAACCGCGACACGCTGACCAATCTGTATAACCGGCGGTATATGCTGACCCGGCTGCAGAGCAGCCTCAGCGAGGCGGTGCCGGGGCAGTTCGTGGCGCTGATGTATATTGACCTGGACCGTTTCAAGGTGATCAACGATATGTACGGCCACGACATGGGCGACAAGGTACTGCTGGAGGTGTCGCGGCGGTTCAAGGAGTTTGCGGGGGAGAACGGTATGCTGGCGCGCATGGGCGGCGACGAGTTCGTGTTTGTGCTGCCGGGCCTGACGGACATCCGGGAGCCCGCGGCCTGCGCGGCGCGCATCATCGAACAGTGCAGCCGCAGCATCTATCTGGACGATTACGTGTTTAGCCCGTCGCTGTGCATCGGCATATCCCTGTACCCGATGGACGCGCAGGACGTGGGCACGATGCTCAAAAACGCGGACATCGCGCTGTATCACGCCAAGGAGCAGGGCGTGGGGCGTTTTGCCGTGTTCAGCCGCATGATCCGGCAGAAGACGCAGCGCCGCAACACCATTGAGATGCTGCTGCGCGGCAGCGGCATCACATCCGAATTCAGCGTGCACTACCAGCCGCAGTTCTCCATACCCGACCAGAAGCTGATCGCGGCGGAAGCGCTGGTGCGCTGGCGCAGTGCGCAGCTGGGCCCCATATCGCCCGCCGAGTTCATTCCCATCGCGGAGGAGACGCACCGCATCAACGACATCGGCCTGTGGGTGCTGGAGCAGGCGACGGCGCAGGCTTTGGCGTGGAACAGCCGCTACGGCGGTGATCTGGTGATCGGCGTCAATATATCGCCCCTGCAGCTCAACAGCTCGGGGCTGATGGAAAAGCTGCAAAGTCTGTCGGGCGACGACGGCTTCAACCCGGCGTGGCTGGACATTGAGGTGACCGAGAGTGTGGCGCTGGAGGGCGAATACCGGCTGGCGCAGATATTCAACCTGTTCAAGTCCATCGGCATGTCGGTGTCCATCGACGACTTCGGCGCGGGCCACTCGTCCATCATGTCGCTCAAGCAGAATTCGTTCGATCGCATCAAAATTGCCAAGCCGCTGATCGACTCCATCACGGCCAGTGAGCGCAACGAGCAGATCGTCCGCGCGATCGTGCTGCTGGCGCGGTCTATCGGCATGAAGACCATCGCGGAGGGTGTGGAGACGTGCGCGCAGCTGTCCAAGCTGGCCGCGATCGGGTGCGACCAGGTGCAGGGGTTTCTGCTGGGCGAACCGGTGCCGGCGGATCAGTTTGAGGGGCGGTATCTCATGCCGACAGAGAAAAGGCTGAACGCCGCGGGCCGGTGATAGGCTTTTGGCACAGAAGGTTCCTCCTGAAACAACGCTTGAATACACCACCAAACGTGCTAAAAACAACCATAAAATTCGGACAGATTACGATTAACATTTTTAAGAATATCACGATGTAACTATTAGAGCATCAATGAAGATGTTAGCAATTATGGAAACGAAATAAGGTGATGCAGCTTGAAGAAATCAACGTTGATTATCCTCTTGAGCCTGACTGGCCTTTATGTTCTGGCGTATTCGTACGTCATCGCATCGGGAAATGAGTTGATTCCATATATCATGTCGCCCGCGGGTGCTATTATTGCCAGCGCGGTATCGCTGTACGTGTTTGTAAAACCGCAGCAACAGCGTGCCGTACCCATTATCTGGCTGCTGCTGGGCATCGGTTATTTTTTCTGGGCTGTGGGGGACGTATTCTGGGCGGTGCAGGAATGGGGCATGGGTCTGGACCCGTCGGAGGATCTGCTGATCACCCACTTCTATTTTATACCGAATATGATGATACTGGCCAGTACGGTCATATTCATCGTTTATCAGGTTAAACGGTGGAACCGGGCCAAGCTGATGCTGGACGCAGTCATGTTTTCCATCATGGTGCTGTTGGTCGTCTGGATACTGCTGCTGGGCCGGGATATCTCTTTCGTCAACAGCGTCATCATTCAGGGTGGTGCGATGTCTGTCTCCAGCATCATCGCTGATATATTGACCTTCATGGCGATGATCATTTGGCTGATATCCGTGAAGCGCGGGAAAATACCGGCGCACATACTGACCGTTGTTATCGGACTTTTGCTTTTTGTGCTGACCGACCTGTACTATTACCATAGCAACTTCCGTAGCGAATACAGCGTCAATAGTGTGGTCGACGTCTTATATACGGGCTCGATGCTGGTGACCGCGGCGGGCGGCTTGATCAGGCTGTTCAGCCGGTCGGTGCCTATCGCCCCCACGAAGAACGTATTCGGGGGACGCATCAGCCGTACCATCAAATATGTCCTGCTGCTGGCAGGCCCCGTCGCGGCAATGGCAGCCACCCGCTTCAACATCTATGAGCTGCTCATATATCTGGCTGTGGTGCTGGCTTACGCGGGTTTGAGCTTTTATTTCAAAGCGGCCATCACCAAGGAAGCGATGCTCGAGGATGAGAAAAGGATCAACAGCGAACTGGAGCAGATCATCGAATGCCATACCAAGGACCTGCGGGACGTGAATGAGGAGCTGCGGCGTAAAAACGAGGCGCTGAGCCGCAAAAACGAGGAACTGGCCGTAATCTCCAGCCGCGACATGCTGACAGGGCTTTACAACAGGCGGTATCTGCTCGAATGGCTGGAGGAGAAAACCGCCGCGGCCAAAACGGAAGACGGGTTTGTCACACTGATGCATATCGACATCGACCGGTTCAAGCTGATCAACGATACGTATGGTCACGCGATAGGCGATCAGGTGCTGGGCGAGCTGGCAAAGCGTTTGACGCAGATGACGTGCGGCGGCTCCATACTTGCGCGCATAGGCGGGGATGAATTCGTTCTTGCCGGAACGAAGGATTGCGATGGCCATCAGGCGACTCATCTGGCCATGGAGCTGATGGAATACTGCAGCCGCAAGATATACATCAACGGCTACGAGTTCAGCCCCACGCTGAGCATCGGCATATCGATATATCCGCAGGACGCAACGGATGTGAGCGGGCTGCTCAAGAACGCGGACATGGCGCTTTACTACGCGAAGGAACGGGGGTTCGGCCGGGTCGCCATGTTCAGCGATATGATACGCCTGAAAACGCAGCGGCGCAACGCCATCGAGATTCTGCTGCGCGACACGGATATTACCCGGGAGATGACGCTGTATTACCAGCCTCAGTTCAGCATACCGGACAACACGCTGATCGGTGCGGAGGCGCTGCTGCGCTGGAAAAACACCCAGTTCGGCATGATACCGCCGAATGAGTTTATTCCCATCGCGGAGCAGACCGACAGCATCAACCGCATCGGCATATGGGTATTAAAGCAGGCGGCAGCACAGGCGGCGGACTGGAACGGGCGTTACGGTAACGGTCTGGTGGTGGGCGTCAACGTGTCGCCCAAGCAGCTCAACAGCACCTTGCTGATCAACGAGCTGAACAGTCTGGCCTCCTGCAAGGATTTCAACCCGGCGTGGCTGGACATCGAGCTGACCGAAAGCGTCGCGCTGGAGGACGAGTACCGGCTAACGCAGGTATTTAACCTGTTCAAGGCTGCCGGTATGTCCACCTCCATTGACGACTTCGGAACAGGCTATTCATCGATATCATCGCTGAACAACTTCCCGTTCGACCGCATCAAGATTGCCAAGACGCTGGTGGATTCGGTGACGCTGGGGGACAAGGACGAGCAGATCGTCAAAGCCATCATACTGATGGCTCATTCCATCGGCATGCAGACCATCGCGGAGGGCGTGGAAACGCAGGCGCAGTATAACAAGCTGGGTGCGCTGGGCTGCGGGCAGATACAAGGCTATCTGCTGGGGCGTCCGGTGCCGGCGGCGGAATTTGAGGCGCTGTATCTGATAACGCCGGAATCACACCTGGCGGCTTCCGGAAGGGGATAGCCAAACGGGTGTTGCCGTGCGGAATGAAAATATCGGGGGGACTATCATAGATTGATGGTTTTCCGAAAGTATATATTGGTGGCTGCCAATAACAGGAAGCCAACAACCAGGCAGGAGAAAACAGTATGAGTGAGCCGTCTATTCTGGCAATCGTATTCAGCGCAGCATGTGCTGTATGCATTTTTGCCGGCGTCTACACAATTTACCTAAACCCGCACAGCAGAACGAACGTTTTGTTTTTCGCGCTTACCGTTGCGCTGAGCGTCTGGGCATTTGGTTTTTGTATCGCTATTAATGCCAAGGACCTGGCGACAGCACTGTTCTGGCGGCGGCTCTCCGCTTTCGGCTGGGGCGCATTTTTTAGCATTTTGCTGCGTTTCAGCCTCGTTTTTACAAAAACCGAATTGTTCAGACGGCACAAATGGCGCTACGCTCTTCTATATTTACCGTCGATTGCTGTGTATCTCGGCTACACATATTTTCCCGAGCTCAACCCGGGACAATACAGTTTGGTCTGGACAGATTTAGGATGGGTCAATGTTGCGGTTAATAACGTCTGGGATCTGTTGTATATGGTCTATTATATTCTATATTCACTTGTAACGCTTTATCTGGTTTGGCGTTGGGGAAAAAAGAGCATCAAACCACAGGATAAAAGACAGACCCGTCTGATCCTAGGTTCTTTTGTGATAACATTTTTTATCAGCTCATTTATTGATACTTTCGGCAATATGGTTTTTTCGGTCAAAGTCCCTCAACTCACGCCGCTCTTCATGATGCTGCCGGTATTGGTGATTTACAGCTTGATCAAAAAGTATGGCCTCTTTAATCCAAAACACATAGACTCAGATTCTCATTTGATGTCCGGCGAAATCCGGACAAGGATGACGAATTATTTGTCGAATGCATTTCTTTTCGGGTGTATTCTCAATGTGATGGCAACGTATGTTTTATTTAAAAATGCCGATATTTTAAGCGCATTGCTTTTCAGCGCTTTTCTGCTGTTCATTGGCGTTGTGCTGCAAGCTATTCATCGTTCTGTAAAGAAAGAAAGAACAAAAGACGTTTTAAACGCAGCGGTCTTTTCGCTGATCATACCGATACTGACCTTCCGGTTCATCGAGTACGCATCGGTGACCATATGGGCTTTCCCGTTCATTCTGCTGGTTATCACACTGGTATACGGAAAAAGTTTTATACAGTCCATACTATTTGTGACCATTATATTGACACAAATTGCAGTATGGATCGAAAAGCCGGAAGCTTCGATAACCATCGACGGATCAGACCACATCGTCCGGCTGGGCATGTTTTTAGTCGCGGTTTGGTTTGTTAATTTCTCCAGAAGCATTTACCGGTCGAAACTGCAAGAAAATGCGGATCAAATCAGCGGGCAGCAGATTATTGTGGAGATATCAAACGATTTTATCTCTGTGAACGAACAGAATATTGATAGAAAAATCAATCACGCGCTGTCCAAAGCCGGTGAATTTCTCAAGCTGGACCGGAGCTTTATCTATCTGTTTGATGAACACAGGAAGAATATGGTGTGCCGAAACATTTGGAAGAATAATAATACACAGTATCATGAAATCAATGCGCAAATCACCAATGAGGGTTATCCTGTTTTGATGGCGCAAATAAAGGCCGGAAATGCGGTTTTGCTTTCCGAACTACAATCCTGCGCGACAGGCGAGGAGCTTTCGTGTTTACTTGGCGACGTCAACAAATCTTTTGCTGCCGTACCTGTGATCAGTAAAAATGACTTTATTGGTTTCTTTGGAGCTGAGGCGAGCCGTAAAAATAAAAAATGGCCTGAGACACAAATTGCGTTCATGAGAATCCTATCCACCATTTTAGGTGACGCTATCGAGCGAATCCACCAGGATAGTGAAATCATGAGAATGGCGTTCTATGACAATTTGACAAAGCTGCCCAACAGAATACTGTTTAAGGACAGGGTCACTCAGGCGATCAATCTTGCTGAACGCACAAAAAAGGTAATCGCGGTTGTCTTTTTGGATTTGGACGATTTCAAGGCTGTGAATGATACTCTTGGTCACGACGGCGGGGATGATTTGATTGTAATGGCAACGGCAAGATTAAAAGAGCGTATACGCAAATCTGATACATTGTCGCGAATTGGCGGTGACGAGTTCCTGATTCTGTTTAACAACTTGAATTCAACTGGCGATATACCCCAAATTATTGAGAAAATACTGGGGGTGTTTGGGGCGCCGTTTATTATCAACGGACAGGAATTCCACATCACTGCCAGTGCGGGGATCGCTGTTTATCCGTTCGATGGCAGGAAACCGCCCGAACTTATAAAGAATGCTGACATCGCGATGTACAGCGCAAAGGAGCACGGGAAAAACCGATACGAGCTATGCACGCAGAGTTTGAAAAAGGAAACCTTATTCAAGACAACACTGGCCGGCGGCCTGTTTAAGGCACTGGAAAACAAAGAATTGCAGCTATACTATCAGCCAAAAGTTAATACGTTCTCAAAAGAGATCAGCAGTGTGGAAGCCCTGCTCCGATGGTCACATCCGGAACACGGCATGATTTCGCCGGGCGTGTTTATCCCTCTGGCCGAGCAGTCGGGCTTGATAAACACTATCGGCGACTGGGTGTTGTCTACAGCATGCCGGCAATGCCGGACGTGGCACGAAAACGACCTGCCGGACATCCGTGTCGCTGTCAATGTTTCGGTTCTGCAGATCAGAAGCCACGGTTTTGTCCGCCGTGTCGGGCAGATTTTGGAGGAGCAGCAGTTGGAACCGCAGTATTTGGAGTTGGAAGTCACCGAAAGCGCGGCGGTCAGAGAATTCCAATATATCATCGAGAAGCTCGAAAATCTGAAGAAGCTGGGCGTTTCCGTCGCGATCGACGATTTTGGTACAGAGTATTCCTCACTCAGCCGCCTGAGCGAGATGCCCATCGACCGTGTCAAGCTGGACATGCAGTTTGTTCACGGCATCGGCAAAAATGACAAGGGGAACGCGGTTGTAAAAGGCATCATCCGCTTTGCCCACACTCTTGGCCTTGAGGTGACTGCCGAAGGGGTGGAGACAGAGCAACAGCTGGAGTTCCTTGCAGAGTGCGAAAGCGATGAAATTCAAGGCTTCTATTTCTACAAGCCGCTCCCGCCGGAACAATTGGAACAGATATTGAAGGATGGCCGCCACGCTTTTATGGGATCATACGATTCACCAACCCATTGACTGCGGACTTGATAAATGCATATCTTCAGGCTTATAAGGCGCGGGGCGGTGTACGGGCGCTGAAAGGTTTGCTGCGGAACCGGCAAATATATGTCCGCCACCATTAAAGAGACATTATTGAAATACCGATATTACAATTGCACCAGTTTTTCAAAGATTACAGAAAAGGGCGAAAGGCTTATATGATTTGCGCAGGAGGCATGGCTTGAAAAGACCGGTTCGGGTCTTGGTACTGAGCGTTATCGCTCTGTTATATGGAGCAGACCTGCTGGGGGACAAGACCCAAGCGGCGGGCTGGCAGACGGTGATTTTGCCCGCGGGGCAGCTGGCATCCGCCGTCATACTCTTTTACACATACCTCAAGACCAATAAAAACCATATCATCAATCTCTCCTGGCTGTTTTTGGCGCTGGGCTGTTTTAGCTGGATGGCCGGAGAAATCGTATTTAACCTTAACGTGTTCGGCGTGGCAGGGCCCTGGAGCGCGGACGCCGCGCTGTGGCTCAACACGACGGCGAACCTGTTTTTTGTCGCCGCGGTGGGCATGTTTGTATTCATGCAGACCAAGCGCTGGAACGGCGCGCGGCTGGTGCTGGACGCAGTGATGCTGACCGTTGCCCTCGTGCTGACCATATGGATACTGCTGATGCGCCGGGACATCAATGCGGTGGGCATACTGACGGTGAACGGCATTGCGTCGGCCATACGCATCGTGGCGAACCTGCTGGTGGCCATGGGCATGACGATATGGCTGCTGTCTGTGAAAAGCGGACGCGTGCCAGCCTTTATCAAGGTGCTCACCTTCGGCCTGCTGCTTTTTGTGGCATCGAGCTTGGCCTATTACTATATCTTATATTATGGCAGCGTGGTGACCATGAGCATGATGATGTATCCGTTCAATGCATCGGTGATACTGATCGGCTGCGGTGCACTGATGGAAAGGCTGACTAAAAAAGACAAACAAATCAGCACTTTGAACATGTACGGAGAGGGAAACCGTGCTGCCAAGCATGCCAAGGAGCTGGGGCTGCTGCTGGTGCCGGTGCTGGCCATGGCTGTGGGCGGTTTTATTGTTTCAGAGCTGCTTCACTACCTGGCCGTGCTCGCCATATACAAAATACTGAGCTCTTACTTTGAGGTGTCCGCGAAGAAGGACAAGCTGCTGCAGGAGCAGAAGCGTCTCAACTACGAGCTGGAGGCCATCGTCGCGCAGCGCACACAGCGGCTGAGGGACATGAACGTTGACCTGCGGAGCAAGAACCAGCAGCTGGGATACCTGTCGACCCGGGACACACTCACCAGCCTGTACAACCGGCGCTATCTGTTAAACTGGCTGGAGGATCAGATAGCGCATGCGGAGCCGGGCCGGAGCGTTACGCTGATGTATATGGATCTGGACCGCTTCAAGCTGATCAACGACACGTACGGCCACGACATGGGAGACCAGGTGCTGCTGGAAACGGCAAAGCGGCTGTCCAATATACAGTGCGGACAGCAGACCATACTGGCGCGCATGGGCGGCGACGAGTTTGTGCTGGCGTGCGCGGGCGCGGGCAGCAGCCGCACGGCCTCCGAAACGGCCGCCAGCATCATCGCGCAATGCAGCCAGGACATAAACATCGGGGAATACGTATTCAAGCCGGCGATGTGCATCGGCATATCCATATGGCCGTATGACGCGGCGGACATGGGAGCGCTGCTCAAAAACGCGGACATCGCGCTGTATAACGCCAAGGGGCGGGGCATCAACCGGTACGCCTCGTTCAGCCTGATGATGCAGCGCGATACGCAGTGGCGAAACAAGGTGGAGATACTGCTGCGGCAGGCGACGGTATCGGAGGAGTTCACGCTGCATTATCAGCCGCAGTTTTCGCTGCCAAACAACGCTCTGGTGGGGGCGGAAGCGCTACTGCGCTGGAACAGCGCCGTGCTGGGCTCGGTGCCGCCGTCCGACTTCATTCCCGTTGCGGAAGAAACCGGACACATCAACGAGATCGGCATGTGGGTGCTGCGCGAAGCGGCGGCACAGGCTGCCCGGTGGAACACGCGCTTCGGGAACGGATTGATCGTGGGCGTCAACATATCGCCCAAGCAGCTTAACAATGCCGCACTGGCCAACGAGCTCAAGCAGCTGGCCGCGCGGGACGATTTTAACCCGGCGTGGCTGGATATTGAGATCACCGAGAACGTGGCGCTGGAGGGCGAATACCGCCTGTCGCAGATATTCAACCTGTTCAAGTCCACCGGCATGTCGGTGTCCATCGACGATTTCGGGACGGGTTACTCGTCCATCATGTCGCTCAAGCACTTCCCGTTCGACCGGCTCAAGATCGCCAAGCCGCTGGTGGACTCGGTGACGATGGGCACACGCAACGAACAGATCGTCAGATCCATCATACTGCTGGCCAAATCCATCGGCATGCAGACCATCGCGGAGGGCGTGGAAACGCAGGCGCAGTATAACAAGCTCATGGAGCTGGGCTGCGGACAGATACAGGGCTATCTGCTGGGGCGCCCCGTGCCGGCGGCGGAATTCGAGGCGCTGTATTTGAATGGGGCGCAAGCGGAGCTCAATGCCCTGAGCCGTTGAAGAGCTTGCGTTAACAAGGCGTTTGATAGACGCCTTTTTTGTTTGCGGGAGCAGTGCCGAGGGACGGTCACAGACCATCACCTACAGACGAATGACGGCGTGCGGCGGTTAATCCGCCACTTCGAACACCCACTCGCGGGACAGGTCGCCGCAGGTGAGGGTGAGCGTGGAGCCGTCGGGGATGTTATTGGAAACCCGGATTTCGCCGTAGTATTCACAGATGAAGTAATCGCGCTCCCAAAACCAAGACATGCGCTTTCGCCATTGTTCCATTTCGATTGGTCTGCCGTCAAGTGAGAGTTCTGCATGGTATGGCGTTCCGGCTGTTGTAACGTGGATGTAGACCGTTCCTTTTGATTGAAGGCGGGTCAGTTCAACGACGTTGTCCCCCTTGTATGTGTCCGCTTCCATATGAACCGGCTCATCGCCTGCTTCGAGTTCTATCGAATGGATTCGAGGGGCGTTTTCCACGGCGCTTCTTATGGCCAGTGTGGCGAAGCTGTTGAGCAGGCAGAAGACCGACAGCGCTGCGAGGGCAGAAACCCCGGCTTTTCGGATGACAGGATAGTAACGCCAAGTGCATGCTTCTTCGGCGTTTGCGCTGCCCGGTTCAAGCTCTTCAAAACGGGTGGCTTTATAAACAAGCCGGAGGACAGGACAGAGCAGGCATAACAGGAGAAAAGCAACGTCAAAAATACTGTTTTGAGGGAGTGAAATGCGGTTTGTGAGGTAAATGACAGTGTTGAATGCCATAACAAAAAGGAAGAAGGCTATCCGAGTCAGCCAAAAGCGCTTCCGTGAGTCCTTATCAAACCAAAAATATCGCCCGCTGCGGGTTTTTATCACGTTACTGTTGCAGGACAAGAGGTATTCCCAAAACGTCGGCCTGTCGTTCATGCGCCCTCCTCGTCCACCTCGAATACCCACTCGCGGTGCAGATCGCCGCAGGTGAGGGTGAGTGTGGAGCCGTCGCGGATTTTGGTCAAATTGAGATCATATCGGCGCATCAGATAGTCCGGCTGCCAGAACAGACTCAAGGCTTTGTCGCCTAATGTGAAATCATCAATGACGGGCTTGCCGTCCAGAGCAAACTCCGCCGTTTCCGCAGTATAAGCCATGACCACTTGTACATCAAGCTCGTTGCTGAGGTTTGTCGGTATGGTGATCACCGTGCTTGTGCTGCTGCTGTCATCCAGTATGTCAATGGAGCCATTTTGCAGAATTTCGGCGGAAACAAGGCGGGGGCTGTCAAACAGGCTGCGGACAAGGACGGTAGTGTGGCTATTGAGTAGTATAAAAATAGCCATACACGCGAGTATTACTTTACCGGCGATGTCAAGAACTTTAGAAGAGTTCTGCCGCTGTTCCTGTTGCGGCGGGAACCAGCTGCTTGCTTCCTTATGATCGAGGTTACCCGGTTCGAGCCTGATGAAACGCAGCAGAATGTATTTTGGATACCCCAAAAAATGTGATAGAACAAAAGCTGCAAAAAAGAAGTCGAACATAAGGTTAGGCCACATGCCGTTGAATAAAACCATAATAGCCGAAATGAAGCCGACTGTGCCAAGCAGAATGTTTGAAAAGAAATTGAACAGCTTATACAGCCACATGTTCAGAATGGCAAACAGGCTGCCGTCCGGCGTCATGATCACATTGCCTTCTGCGTGGGACTGCTTATAATCCTTGTATGTCGGCCTGTCGTTCATGATGCCTCCTTGTCTGCCACCTCGAACACCCACTCGCGATACAGATCGCCGCAGGTGAGGGTGAGGACGGAACCGTCGCGGATGTCACTCGTAGGGATGGTGTAGTAACCATATTGCTTAAAGTACTCCGACCAACTTGCGTAGAAGTGACTGGTTCGGTATGTCCATTCACCGGGCGGCAGTGGCTGGCCATCCAGCGAAACGATCAGCGAAGCCGGGGTGCGGATAACGGTGACATTGACTTCAACGACTGCCGACTTTTTTTTCGGGATCGAAATCATCATGGTTTTTTCGGCTAAATAGACGTCGTCAAACAGCTCCTCACCGTCGGCAATTGTGATGCGGGCGCTTCTAACCTGTCCGCCGCCATCCAGCTGACTCCGGATGTATGAGACGGTGAAACCGTTGGGGGCAAAAAGAAGAAAATTGAATAGCAGCATCACAATCCATATAATCTGAGCTATGGCTGAGAAGACTTGCTTTGAAGCCTTTTCCCAGTCTTCCGTTCCTTCCTTCACATTTATAAAATGTGCGCGCCGGTATTGCAGCCAAGTTACGAGGAAAAATAAAGGGATCGCTGCCAAATGGACATCGTGCATCCAAACTGGCCAAATTCTGTCGGTGATTTCCAGCCACATCAAGATACCGATGGCAGCAAGCAAAACACCAAACCCAATGGCCCAATATAAAAACCTTCTTTTATGATTGATAACAGTGAAATATTCCCCTCTGCTTAGGATGTAACTGCCTTCCCGATGAAACAGATAATCCGTGTATGTCGGCCTGTCACTCATGATGCCTCCTCGTCTTTCATGTCGAACACCCACTCGCGATACAGATCGCCGCAGGTGAGGGTGAGGGTCGAGCCGTCGGGGACAGCGTCAGACGGTATGTTGAACCGGCAGTGCTGAGAGAAAAAGCCGTTCCATGGCCATCCCGTATTGTGAAAACGAGATACTATGACATCAAGAGAATAGCCGTTGAGATTAAGCTGCAGAGGGCTAGGCTCGTGTCTTGTCGTAATTCCGACAGACAGGGGAGCGCTATCGTATTCGGCAGGCAGCACAACCACAGCTGTGCCGTTTGCGCTGCCGTTTTCCGAATACACCAATTCATTGCTGTCGGTATTGACGGATATGTCTGTCGAAGGGGGAACAAACAGGCTGTATGCATACGCGGCAGGGGTACTGAAAGACAGCAGAAAAATAAACAGCAGCACATTAAAGGTCAGGCGCATTGTATTCAGTTTTGGGTGTCTTTTCTGGTTCACCGCATTATTGTATTCTTCCGTGCCTTCATCCAAACGGCGAAAGCGAGACAGGCGGTAAACTGTAAAAAACCCAATAGGGGCTAAAATGAAAATGCACAATGCCAAATCTGTGCCTGAAAAATCAAACCATGTTTGCGTTTTTAATTCAATGCTAAAAACAAAGTCTGCTATCAGCATCGCAATGATTATGAGCACGAAGACGCTTTTTGTAATCTCATGAAGTGCCTTGCTGCTGGCATCGGCAAAATACCAGCCGTCTTTTGACCTGGTGTATCCGCTCCTATTGGAAAGAAGGTATTCCCTAAACGTCGGCCTGCCCATCATGTCTGTCCTCGCTTCACATGTTGTTTTGAGTTCATCATAGCAGATATCACATTTCAAAACCGTTCATCTTTTGCGGCAGGGGGTGATGGTATTACATGGGTATCGTACCATATATGCGGCGGGGATGGCAAGTCTTAAGGGGAGGCTAAAAG
>JAEZHF010000054.1 GCA_023416745.1 Bacillota bacterium | reverse complement strand
ATGCCCAGCCGTTTCCGCTAATATGCACCCAAGGGCGGATAGCCGTCATCCGGCATATCCGCCCCAATAATAATCTGCTCTTTCTTATACCTTTTCGAGTTTACACAAAATCAGGGATATACCCGCTACCTGAAATTTTAGACGTCAATGCCAATAAACGATGAATGTCCAAATTGAACTTCTACTCCCAGCCTAGCTTTGAGAAAGTCCAATTTAGCATAAATATCATTCTGGTTTTCGAAAATTTGGGGTTGGCTCGTCCATCCGAATTTTTCGAAATTCTGTTTGAGCACCTCATTTAATAAGGGGCGTGTTGCTATTGTAATATCAGCATTTTCAAATGAGGCTTTTAATATATTAAAGAACTCATCTCGGAGATGAAACATACCATTAAAAATCTGATCGGCAAACCTATAAGAGTAGGTTTCAAATCTAACCTTCATATTAAATCCCCTTTAAAGTGATGATTTAGTTTATATATTTGGGGCTACACCATCCCCGCCAGCTTCCGCGCTGTGTTCGCATTCCGTATCGTGATGCTGCTGTACGCGTGCGTGCCCACAATTTTGCTGTAGCGCGTGCGGGACCACGTCTTGCGCGGGGCGGACCAGAATATCACGGGGCCGTGGTTGGCCACCTGCTCGTATTCAGGCTTGGCCGCGCCGATCTCCGCCATGAGGGTTTCCGGCGTCGCGGGGGGTATCACGAACAGCGCGTTGTGCGTGGAGTCGGGGTCCTGTCCCCACCAGCCGGGCGCGTGGCTGACGGCGTCTTTCAGCACCGCGGCGGATATCACCATCACGATCACGGCAAAGCCGAAATGCGCCTCGATCATCCGCTCGCATTCCTGTTTGAGAACATCTTCGGGGCCGTCCGCGGTGAACAGCACGTTGCCGCTGTTAATGTAGGTGGACACGTCCGAAAAGCCCGCCTGCTCGAACAGCGCTTTGAGCTGCGGCATGGGCACGGTGTTCTTGCCGCCACGTTGATGCCGCGCAGCAGCGCGATGTATCTCTCCATGCTAAATCCGTTCCAGCGCTTCGATGGTGCGCGCGCTCACCACGCCGCCGGTGTTCACCGTGGCCTTGGGCTCTATCAGCAGCACGTGCACCTCTTCCTCGGCCACCGGCAGGTGCTCCACGCCGCGCGGAATGATGAGGAACTCGCCGGGGCCTAAGATGTTGTCCATGTCGCGGTAGCGGATCACCAGCCGCCCCTTCACCACGTAGAACATCTCGTCCTCGTCGTCGTGCGCGTGCCAGATAAACTCGCCCTTGAGCTTGGCGGCCTTCACGTACATATTGTTCATCTCGCCGATGATCCTCGGGCTCCAGAATTCACTGAACAGCGAGAGCTGCTCTTCCACATTCACCACCATGGCGGTCTGCCTCCTTTGGAGTTGGCGCTTTGGGATATTTTCACTATACCCCGCGTGTATGCCGCTGTCAAACAGCGCATAAATTTTGCCGCGGAGAGACGGACGGGCCTGTTGCCACGAGCCGTTGCGGCGATGTATAATAATCGCAGAAAATGACGGATTTGGGGGACTGGGCATGCAGACAGAAGATAAAAAGCAGAGCTTTGACGAGGCCGCGTGGGCGTGGCTGAAACGGACTTTCGTGAGTATCCGCAAACCGCTGGTGTGCGTGATCGCGGCGCTGATGTCGCTGGGTGTGCTGGTGATCATGCAGACGCAAGGGGTGCTGCAGCGGCTGTTCGCGCTGGACGTGATCAACATGATCTCGCAGTGCGTGCTGCCCTTTGCGGCTCTGTCGCTCGCGGTGGTCGCCGTTATCCATATCTTCAAGGCTGTGCCGCGGCTGCTGCTGCTGTCCGCGGGCTTTTCGGCGTTTCTGTCGCTGCAGCTGCTCGCGTCGGGCTGGCCGGCCGCCTTGCTGATGCTGGCCGCGGGGCTGCTGCTGTTCCTGCTGGAGATACACAATCAGAACAGGCTGCTCGTTGACGTGCCCCGTGAGAAGGTGAAGAGCGTGCTGCTCGTCGCCGCGGCGGTGCTGGCGCTGCTGTGGGCTGCTTACCAGATATACGCCACGTATACCGCTATCACCAGCCAGGTGGGGTACAGCGAGGGCAACACTCTCGCCTTCTTCACCGGCCTTGCAAACTTCGTAGGCGGTATCTGCATCGCGCTCGCGTGCTTCAAGAAGAACCGCCCGGTCAGCGTATATTACCGCATGTTCTTCACGGGCTCCGCCGCGATATACATACTGCAGGCCGTACTGGGCTGCGTCGCGCTGCTCAAATACACCGGTGTGCCCGCGCAAACCTATGCCGCATACTTCGGCAACGCCGCGGCGGTGCTCGCCATCACAGCGCTGATCGTGATACAGACCATCCGGTCGCTGCCCAAAAAGTCCGCGGCGGCAGCGGAGGAAGCCCCGGAGGAAGCCCCGGAGGAAGCTGCCGAAGAGCCCGCTGAGACCGACGCGGAATAAACCTTAAATATGCCCCGATCAATCTTATCGGAGGTCAGCCGTATGAAGACGGTAATACTGATACTGACGGCTTTGCGTTGCTGGAAAACCCGTAGACGACGGTATGGAGTCTCGCGGCAGGTTCCGCCTCCAACCTCGACCTGTTCGTGCTGGCGCTGTCCGTGTCCCGCGCGACCGTCGCCATAGGATCAGCCCGAACCCGTACCGAGCTGAAACCGAACGTATCGCTGAAAACGAAAGCGGCTCAGTCAACGGGCCGTTTTTTATAGGGAGGGCATGGAATGAAATATACGGTTTATATAATGACTGCATTGATCGCGATTGCATCAGGCGCAATACTGTTGCTGACGCCGATTATGGAGGCAACCAGTTACATGGTGGTACCCCCGTTGTTTGAAATCAGGATGTGTGCGCTGGCTTTGTCCGCCACGCTGTCCGTGGTGCAACTGTTCAAATCCATGCCGCGTCTTATGCTGCTGTCTGCCGGCATGACGCTGCCTCTCGTCATGCAGCTGCTGCTGAGCGGCATTTTTATATGGCTGCCGGTGTTGGCGGCAGCGCTGTTACCAGCACTTTATGAACTGATATACCATGGGCGTATAGCAAAGGCGCTGCCCGTGTTGCGCGTGTTGCGCGTGAAGGGCGCCTTGCTGGGGGTGGCCGCTGCAGCCGCCTTTGTTTCCGGCGCTTTCTATCTGGTGATGATGATCAGCGCGATGCTGATGCTCGTGCATATGAGTCAGTATGCGTACTATGCGCTGGTGTACGTGGAACCGGCCATCAGCTGCGTCGCTATCGGCTTGTTCTGCCTGTTAAAAGACAATGGAGTCAATGTGCTGTATCGCATGCTCTTTGCCGGTTCCGTAGTCACAGGTTTACTGGTCTCACCATTTATTATACTGGCTTCTGCCGTTGGCAATCAGGACACAACGGAAGCAGCTGGCTTAATCACAGCATTTGCTTTACAATTGCTGGCCGTGGTGTTGGTATTCATCCACGCGGCGAAGCACCGGCGGGAGGATAATATCCCGCCCGCACCGGAGACCGAACCGGACGCGGAATTGGCGGCATAAGGAGGCAATATGCAATACGATATAGAAAAGCTAAAAATATCTCCCTGTACCGACACGGCCCTGCTGTCCGTGCTGTGCCGCGAGATGATGGAGGACGAACCCGCCGACGCGATACCGGAGGACGAGGAGACCCGCCGCCGCATGGAGGCGTATCTCGCCGCGGGAGATATCGCCTACCTGTTCACGGCAGGCGGGCAGACGGCGGGCTACGCGCTGGTGATTCCCGGACGCAGCCCGGTGTATCTGCGCCACTTCTATATATGCCGCGCACATCGCCGCAAGGGATACGGCACGCAGGCGTTCCGGCTGCTGCTGCAAACGCTGGGCGTGCGCGAGATGGATCTCGACGTATTCGTATGGAACGAGCGGGGCAACGCGTTCTGGCAGTCGCTGGGCTTTGAGCCGCGCGCCACCATCATGCGCTACCGGGATGGCGGGCAGTAAGAGGAGGGGCAGTATGCGGTTCTGGCCTTACAGAGAATATAAAATGTATTTAAGTTGTACGGCAACCGATGTGCTTGATGTGTTCAGTCAGAACACATTATCAGGAGAACCAATTCCAAAAAGGCGGCGCGGCGATAATACAAAAGCGTTTGTGGGTAGTATTCGCATGGATGGCTTTAGCGTGGCGCATTATTTCGATATGGACATTATAGAAGAGCGCTGGCTATCCTTTTTGCTTTTAAACGGGTCAGTTGATGAGGACAAGGGCAGAACGGTTTTATCATTACGGCTCAGCTTGATAACTGTGCGAAAGGTCGGGTTCGCTTTTTTAATGGCTTTATGCGGAGTGATTATCGGAGCTGTTTTAGGAACCAATTGGGGGGAGCCATTTGATTACGGTCTGTTGGTGGCCATGATCCTCGCGGGTTATAGTTACGTACTGATGCGCCTTGGCTTCCGTTCTGCTGTCCGGCAGACTATCGAGATGATGGATGAGTTGTTCGGCGAGTATAAGACAGATGTTGAGACAACGGCACGGGATTGACGCCGTTCCGCCCCGCCAATCTGCGGGGCTTTTTCGTTTACGCGGTTGCCCGCGCACGCGACATAGGTGTACAATGGAACCATTCGGGGCAGCTGTCCCAAAACACTTATTGGGAGAAACGATGTTCAAACACATACTCTTCGACGCTGACAACACGCTGTTCGACTTCGATCAAATGGAACGCAACGCCTTCTTCGACACGCTGCACGCTTTCAAGGTGCCGTGCGACGACGCGTTGTACACGCGCTACCGAGAGGCCAACCGTCTGCTGTGGCTGGAGTTCGAGCAGGGGCGCACGGACAGGGAACAGGCGCTGTCGCAGCGGTTCACACTGCTGCTGGACGGCATGGACATCGACGGCGCGGAGATGAACCGGCTTTATCAGTTCAACCTCGCCGAGCACACGGTGATGATGCCGTACGCGCTGGAACTGTGCGAGCGGTTGAGCCCGCGCTACGAGCTGTCCATCGTGACCAACGGCGTCGGCCCCACGCAGCGCCGCAAGCTGGACCATACGCCGCTGGAGCCGTACTTTGCGCGCCAGTTCATCTCGGAGGAAGTCGGCGTGTCCAAGCCGGACGTGCGCTTCTTCGACCACGTGCTGAACGCGCTGGGCAACCCGCACAGGGACACCGTGCTGATTGTAGGGGATTCGCTCACTTCCGACATGCGGGGCGGCATGAACGCGGGGATCAAAACGTGCTGGCTGAACCGCGAGGCAGAACCCCTTCCAGAGGGCTACCGCCTCGACTACGTGATACGCGCTCTGGCGGAGCTGGAAGGCATATTGCTGGGGTGAGGGGGAGGCTATCACGCGTGGCAACGAGGCTGTGCTACTCGCTGATGCTGGTGATCACCACGCCCAAGCGTTCGGCAACCTTCTGCGCCAGCGATAAGTTGATGAAGTCCAGCTCTTCGGCAGGCACATTGTTGCGTTCGGAATACGGAACGCCACAGGAGATGAGCAAGGCTCCTTTATCAGTGTCGCACACAACAAAGCGCATATTTGGATCGTCGGGTGAGCGTTCGCTAATACTGGTTAGGTAACGGATGTTGTTTTCTTCTTTGATAACGGTTCCTTCCGCATTGAGCCAGTAATGGTAATCAGTGTCGTCTTTTGGAGTAAATGAAATATTGCATTCCATTGTGCCGTTCCAAAACCGTGCAAACAAATCGCTGTTTAGCTGTTCAATGCCGTTTATTGGGGCGTTGGTCACCAAATCCATGGCTAGCTGAAATGTGACGGCTGATGTATCTCTATCGTTGGAACTGCCCGTAAGAACAATGACGTATGCATCAAAATAGAATAGTATTTCAGTTGTTGTCGTTTCACCATTTACTGCTTTGCCTGTTTCATCTTCTATACCGTCATAGGAATCTGTTCGAGTCCTGATATAATATTCCCTTCCGTTTTCAGCTCGCTTTTCATATGAGTCCGTATCACCCGGATATATATCCTCAACAGGTGTTGCCTTGTCATAGACGTTAAGACTCAAATGAATATCCTCTAATCGGTAGCGGAAAGAATTACACTCAATGGTTGGCGTAAACCTGGGTAAACAGGGAGAAAGGTCAAAGATACCATTGTTGATATCCAGCGCAATATCAAAGGCATCACTGTTCTCTGTTTGCACGCTGTCTGGTGCCGTTTCTGTATGGACTGAATCCGTCAGTGTTTGTTCCGACGAAGCGGCGCAGGAACAAGCCATTGCACAAATCAGCATAATCACGGTTAGCAGCGATAATCTTTTACCCATAATAAACATTCCTTTACAGGGGTTTGCACATGGGACGTACAGTTGAGTAAAAATGTTCCATTAATAGTGCAGGCTGCGTGGTCTTTTGCTTCTTTTCTTAAAGAAAAGAAGCGGGTGCACGAGGGTGGAACCCTCGCGGTCTTATATTACTCCACCCGCAAGCCGCTGCGTTCAGCGCGGCATTTGCGCGTACCGGTCCGGCTGGGCGAAGAAGGTGATGTCGGCGTAGCCCGCGTGTATGCGGCCCGAGTGCGGCACACCCTCGGGGATGAAGTACCGGTCGCCCTTCACGTAGGTGCCCGGTACGCCGCCGATGACGAGGTCGATGCGTCCCTCCAGCACGAACCCGATCTGCGCCGCGTGGGCGTGCTCCGGCAGGTCCGCATCCTGCGCGAACTCCATGAATATGATCTGGTGGCTGTCGCTCTGGGACAGGTATGCGCTGACGCCCGGTATCGGAATATCGGCCAGCGGCAGACTCAGCACCGGCTCGGGAAATATCGTGGTCATGGCAGCTCCTTTCGCGGCAAAATGCCGCCTGTGTGGATTTTCCACAGTATACCATAAACACCGGCCTGCGCGCATCCCGCCCTGCGCCTGTCCTTGAAGACATGCTGCCGCCGCGGTATAATGGATGAAAGGCGACACAAGGGGGGGCGGCAATGGACCAGACGTACGCGTACAACATCGCGGTGGTGTTCTGCTATATCGTGAGGGATGATCAGGTGCTGCTGATACGCCGCACCGCGCCGCCCGAAGCGGACAAATACACCGTCGTCGGGGGCAAGAAGGAGCGCGGGGAAAGCCTCGCCGCCGCGTGCAGGCGCGAGGTGCTGGAGGAAACGGGCCTCGCAGTGGGCGAGGTGTCGTACCGCGGCGTGGTGAGCATCACCGTGGAAGGAGCGGCTTACGAGACGCTGGCGTTCTACTACCTGACACGCGACTTTAACGGAGAGCCGGTGCCGTCAGGTGAGGGCGCGCTGGAATGGTGCGGCATCGCGGACAGCTTCCATAAGGAGGGCATCAGCGATTACTACGTCAACATATCTCCGTACGTGCTGGACGAAAGCCGGTGCTTCTCCGGCTCGGCAGTGGTCGGCAGGGGCGGGGAGCTGCTGAGTCTGGATATCGTCTGACAGCGGATACGAAACGCATGCGCCAAACGGGGGAAGCCCCTCGGCGGCCATGCGTTTTTTTTATTGTCAATGCATGCCAGTATTTTCTTGAATGGCCCATGCTGGCAGGGTATAATGCTGGTGACACAACACAAGGGGGGCGGCGGATGAAATACACGGTGACCATTGTATCTAGGCTGCTGGCCGCGGCGGCAGCAGTGCTGCTTGTGGTGCTCGGGCTGGCGCCACAGGATACGGCGACGGGCATACTGTTTGCTGCAATGTGCGCGCTGGGCATACTGGCGATGATACAGCTGTTCAAATCCACGCCGCGCGTACTGCTGATGTTCTGCGGCTTAGGCGTATCGCTCTCGATGGGGATAATCACGCAGAGCTGGCTGCCCGCACTGCTGGCTATCGGCGCGGCGGCGCTGCCCACCGTTTACGTGCTGGCCGGATGGGCGCGGCAAGTGAAGGCGGAACCGCTCAAGCCCGAGAGAAACACAATGCTCATTGTGGCGGGCGTGATGGCTTCCGTGTATCTGGTGTATCAGGTGGCCGCGGGGGTGCTGACAACTCACAGCGCGGCGGATTGGCTGGGCTCAGGGCTGGCAGGCACGGCGGGGTTCACGGTATTTTGCTTTCTGAGCAGACGGCGCACCAGCGTATTCTACCGCATGCTGTTTTACGGAATGTCCAGCGGACAAGGTTTCAGCCTGCCGGATACCGGTATGGCGGTGAAGCTGATGGGCTGGCTGGCAGCGTCGATGGTTATGTTGGCCGCGCTGCTTGTGCTGGCCGATGCGGTCAGGACGCGGCGCGAACTGACAGGCATACAGGACAAGCGGGAATCAGACAAGGTTATTGTGGTATACGTGCTGACGGCACTGCTCTCGCTGCTTGCCGAGTGGATGATCTACACGCCTGTGCCGCTTTTATTTGACAGCTCCGGTTATTCTGCAGTGTTTCTCCTGCTGCTTTTCATCCTGTCCATCGTACAGTTCTTCAAAGCTACGCCGCGTCTGCTGATGATGACCGCCGGGACGGTAATGCTGCTGTCTCTTGGCAACCTGTTCAGCGGCGATTTCACGAGTCTCCTGCCGCTGGCGGCGGGCGCACTGCCCGCTGTATATCTGTTGATCCGCTTCAGCAGACAGGTGCGGAGCGCCCGGCCTGAACGCCGGGGCTTGCTCGTCGCTGCGGGCGTGCTGGCGGGCGTGTGCGCGGTTGTTCTGCTGCTGGCGGCGGTGGTCAGCTTTGGATATGCCGGGTCAGGGTCATCGCTGCTTGTGCAGGCGCTGTTCGCGGCGGGGCTGGCCGTGTTCTGTCTGGTCAAAACCCGGCCGGACGGCGTGCTGTACCGGCTGATGCTGGCCGGCTGGCCATGGATGCTGCCCGCGCTGGTGGGCTCGCTCGGCACGGTGGCGGATTACAGCGGCGGACTGCTGGCAATGAGCGCGCTGCTCGTGCTGATTGCCTGTCTGATGCTGGTGTACGGTGACGCCATCAAAACGAGGGGTGAGCTGGAGAGCGCCGGAATGGCTGAGGACGTGGCGGCGGCAAGCTCGACAGCGCAATAATTTAACGGAGGAGTAAACTCATGACGGACACATTCTTTGTATCGCTGGACGTGCAGAGCGCCATCGGCGTGATCGACAACGCGGTGGTGCGCGGCAGCATCACGGGGGAGCGCATCGACAGTTACGGGCAGGCGGCTCCGGGCGGCGGCGGCTTCGCGGTGCTGGTGTACGAGAAGCACTATTACCGCGCGGGCAACCGCTTAACGCTCACGGTGACGCTGGACGACTTCACGGGCAAAACCCGCGTGCACTGCGTGGGCGGGGGCGGCGGCGAAGGCCTGTTCCGCTTCGACTGGGGCGCGTCCAAGAGCTTTTCGGGCGTGGTGCAGAACGCGCTGGCGCAGTGGCGGGTGTAAGGGTATTACTTTTTCATAATTCAGGAATGGAGTATATCATGGATTATTGCTCTGATTTTCTGGCAAGTAGGGTCTGTAAATAGTTTTGTGCTTTCACTGAACCCATAAGATCAAGCCAGTGAAGATTTAACCTTATCCGGGAAGAAAACAGAGAGCTGAAGAAGAATCTGTCCCCAGTTTTGCACCCGGCCTGT